>CADCOC010000032.1 GCA_902802945.1 uncultured bacterium
CGTTCAGATCGATCTGCTTGTGCAGACGCGAAAGTCACTGTATGTCGTCGAGGTCAAGCGGAAGAGCAGGATCGGCGAATCCATCGAAACGGAGGTCGCCGAGAAGGTCGCGAGGCTTCGTCATCCGCGCGGGATGTCCGTTCGCACCGCTCTCGTGTACGAAGGGGAGCTTGCGCCCGTCGTTCGCGGGAACGGCTACTTCGACGCGATCATATCCGCCGCCGACCTCCTCGGCGCTTGAAAGTCAAAGGAGAAGCAAATGGAAATCTCAAGAAAGAAGTTCATGTTAGGCGCGGGCGCGGTCCTGGCGACGCTCGTTCTCGTTGATGGGGTGGCGCAGGCGGGAGTGGTCGGCCCTGGCGGCGTGAACCCAATTACGCCAGAGGGCGAGTTCCTCTCAGACCCCGCTCCGAGGAAGGGTCCTGACGGCGCATTGTACCTGTTCGGTTCGCGCGACGAACTTTCCGCCTCGGGCGCGTACTGTTCGCATTTCAACGACGTCTTCGAGACACGCGATCTCCGCGCGTGGACGATACGGCGCGGCGTTCTCGCGTCCGTTGGCGCGAACGACGGCATCCCCGCTTCCGACGCGCCCCTCTACGCGCCCGATGCGATCTTCCACGACGGTAAA
This sequence comes from uncultured bacterium, assembly GCA_902802945.1. GTDB lineage: Bacteria > Verrucomicrobiota > Kiritimatiellia > RFP12 > UBA1067 > RUG572. Next base: position 632 of record CADCOC010000032.1, read on the forward strand.
TGGCGCATCTTCTACTGCATGCCCGACAAGTCGCACAGGGAGGGCGTGGCTTCCGCCGACACCATCGCGGGACCGTTCAAGACGACGTTCGCCTACTCGTGGGCCAAGCAGATAGACCCATCCATATTCCGTGACGACGACGGCACACTGTACTACTTCTGGGGACAGTTCTCCGCGAAGGGCGCGGTGCTCAAACCAGACCTCTCGGGCATTCAGCCCGGCACGCTTCACGAAGGGGTGATCGACGAGGCGCGCCATAACTTCCACGAAGGCATACAGCTCACGAAGCGCGGCGGCACGTACTACCTCGTGTTTGCGGACGTCGCCCGGCATGGCCGCCCGACGTGCATCGGATACGCCACTTCGGATAAACCGTTCGGACCCTATACGTACCGTGGCGTGATCGTCGACAACTTCGGCTGCGATCCCGATACCTGGAACAACCATGGCGGAATCGTCGAGCAGGACGGCAAGTGGTATGTGGTGTACCACCGCGCCACCAATGCGTCGCATTCGCTTCGCAAGGCGTGCGTCGAGCCGATAGAGTTCGCCGAGGACGGCTCGATCAAGGAGGCCGAGATGACGTCCAACGGCGCGGGGCCTCTGCTGGACGCATTCGCCGAGACGCCTGCGCGCCTCGCCTGCGTGATGTCGGGCAGCGTGCGCATCGAGACACGCGTGGATGGACGCGAACGGCTCGCCAAGGTGCATTCCGGTGACTCCGCCACATGGCGTTACTTCGACATGCCGCGTACGGCGGCGAAGTTAACGCTGCGCGTGGTGCCGCGCACGGGCGGAATCATCGAGCTGCGCGACGGAAATGGCGCCTCGTATGGACGCGTGGCCGTGCCGTCCGGCGACGGAAAGACGGAACGAACGCTCAGCATGGCGCTGGAGCGCCCATTCCCCGCAGGACGCTGCGCGGTGACGTTGGGGTTCCACGGCAGGGGCGGATCGTTCCGCGGCCGCAACGACGCAAACCTCTTCGACGTCGTTTCGTTCCAGTTCTTGTCAAGTCCTGATAGAATTGTGATAACATTGATTCCAACGCCACGAAAAATGGAGAACCAAACAATGAAAACTTACACAACCCAAGGAACGTGCTCGCGGGCGATTGAGTACGAGGTGTCGGACGGTGTGCTGACCGCGTGCCGGTTCGTCGGGGGCTGCCCCGGCAACACGCAGGGCGTCGCCAAGCTCGCCGTCGGACGCAAGGTCGAGGACGTGATCGGGCTGCTCAAGGGCATCCAATGCCGCAACGGTACGTCCTGTCCCGACCAGTTGGCGCGCGCGTTGGAGGCTGAAATCGCAGCCAAGGAAATTGTCGTTTGATGAGAAAGGAATCAAGACAAATGAAAACATCATCAGTATTCGCCGCATGCGTGGTCGCGTGCACATCGTTCGCGTGGGCTGGCACGTCGCGCGATGTCGCGCCGGAGGGCGTGTTCAAGGATGGAAGCGTCATCCTATTCATCGGCGACTCCATCACGCACGGAGGGCCTGAATTGAGCGTGGGCAGTGAGCTGATTCCCTGCATGTTGGAACCATAGTTTGAGGTAAGGGGTTGATGTACACGTTGGCTCATTCACGATCACGGACAACTCGGGATAAAGAAGCTGTCACTTTCCAGCTTGCGTCAAGGGCACAGATTTGGCATAATAAACACGCAGAATCTTTCAAACGCACAAAGTGGTTTCTGCGGGTTCTTTCAAGCCGCGCGGCTTGGCTTGCGAATGGTGCGGAAGAGAGTGGTACAACTACCTCAGTAATTTAAACCGTAAAAAGGACATTCAACAATGAAGGCTAAAGCAATCTTTTCCGCGTTTGGCGTACTTGTGGCCACCGCCGCAGTGGCCATGCCGACGTTGCCTGAGATCGGTTTTGAGTTGGCCTTGCGGCAGGCTGTCACGAACAGCCCCGAAAGCAAGGTGACGTCCTCGGAGATGAAGGCGTTCAGGGTTGACGAAAAAGACGGCCGGACGTCGCTCGTATGGCGCGGGCATCCGCTTTGCGGCGACGGCTTCACCGTCACGGCCGAACTGACGCCGACGCCTGAGAAGGACGGCTGGGCTTATTCCTTCCGTTACGCGGGAAACGAATCGGGCCTCCACATACGGGACATCAGGTTCCCCGCCGTCACCGTTGCGCGCACGGACACGACGGAGCTGTTTCTTCCCCGGGACTGCGGACTGATCCGCCGCCCTGACTGGAAGCGTGTCAAGGACGGCGCGGAAGTGGGCAAGACCGGGATTCACGGCATCCACTTCATGGCGGCCCTCAACGGCACGGGCGAGTCCTGGTACATGGACCAGCGGGGCGATGCGCGCCTGCGCATGAGCCGCGCCGTCATCCGCAACGGGACGAAGCCGCACACGCTGACGATGCTCTTCCACTACACGCCGCAGCTCGCCGACGGGAGCCGCGTCGCCGGTGAGATGCCGTTCGGCGGCACGATCCGCTCATTCAGGGGAGACTGGTTCGCGGCGGCGGACATCTACCGCCGCTGGGCCTGGGAACAGCCGTGGGCGCGGGTCGCGTTCGCGCGTCGGCAGGACAAGTTGCGCAACATCGCCATCTGGTTCTGGAACCGTGGCCTCTCGGACGAGGTCGCGCTGCCGGTCGAGCGTTTCCAGGAACTGACCGGGCTTCCCGTGGCCCTCGACTGGTACTGGTGGCACGCCATTCCGTATGACGCAGGCTATCCGTTCTTCTGGCCGCCGCGCGAGGGCGAGGAGCGGTTCGCCGCCACCGTGCGCAGGCTCGTGGACAAGGGCATCTTCGTGCAACCCTACATGAACGGAATCAGCTGGGACGTGAAGGGGCCGAAGTGGCAGGAGCAAGGCTCGCGCGAGGCCGTCGTGAGCGCGACCGGCAAGACGGGCGGCAGGCAGTACAACATTTACGTGCCGAGCGGCCTCACGACGATGTGCGGCACGGCGGAGAGCTTCCAGGCGCACATGCGCGGGCTTGTGCGCAAGTTGCGCACGTGCGGTCTTTCGGGCGTCTACCTCGACCAGATCGGTGGATGGCGCACCGTTGTCTGCGAGTGCTGGAGTCCGGCCCACCCGCATCCTCCGGGCGGCGGCGCGATGATGACGGAGGGCTACCGCAAGTTCTTGATGCAGATCAAGGCCGAGAATCCGGGTTTCTCGATCTCGACCGAGTACTGCCCCGAGGCATATCTGGACATAATCGACTCAGCCATCATCCTCTACCAGAATGGCGAGCGCTTTGGGATGTCCGCGTTGCCGGAGGAGGAGACGGTCCCCGCGTTTCAGGCCGTGTACCACGGGGCGATCACGCTCTACGGCTGCTATGCCGTCATCGACGGCATACCGCCATGGGATCCGAAATGGCCGCCCGAGTGTCGGTGGAAGAAGGAGAAGGCGTGGGAGAAGCTGTACCCGGACCAGTTCGCTCTCGAGTTCGCCCGTGGTGTCGCGATGGGGATGCAGCCGATGGTACACTGTCTGCGGATGAAGCATGTCGACGATCCGCGCTACGCCGCCGACTTCGCGTTCACTGTCGACACGGCGAAGTTCTACCACGCGAACCGCGACTATCTCTACGACGGGACGATGTGCGCCCCGGGTACGCTTTCATGCGAGAAGCAGCCAGTGAAAATCCTTGCGCGCGGAATCTACACGACGAAGAAGAAGGCGCGGGTGGTGCGGCATCCGGCCGTTCCGACGATCCTCCATTCCGTGTGGCGGACGAGGGACGGGCGCGTGGCGGCCGTGCTCTGCAACTGGTCGCGCAAGGAACAGCGCTACGACCTCTCCACGCCAGACATCGTCGTGTCCGGTGTCATCCCCGCCCGCAGCTGGCGTCTGATCACGAAGTAGGATCCGTTGCGAAATAACCGACCGTCTGGACGAGCGCGAGAAGGAGATCGCGAACGTATTCGCGGCAATGCGATAGGCAAAAAAGAAGTTTGCCAACGGCAAAGGCGTTCGATGAAAAAAAGCAAAGGGACTACACCAAATGAAAAACGGCAAACTAATGACGATCGCAGTGGCAATCTGTGTAGCGGCGGCGGTGGTATTGCCGAGTCCGGCCGGGACGCGCCCTTATGAACTAGACTGGGCCAACCGCACGACTGATGATCGGCCAGTGCTGCTGCCGCTCGTCTCCGCAGCGGGCTGGACGTGTGAGACTACGGGCGCGACGGCCTGCTTCACGACGGCGTGCGAACGTGTCCTCTTCGGCGACGGCGTGGCGCATCTCGCCTACAAGATTCCCGGCGAGAAGGGCCCAACTTGTTGTAGTACGCTTGTTGTTTCCGGCGAGAAGACAGCAAGCGTACAACAGCAAGATGGGTGGATTCATTTCGCGAAGGGGGCAGGACTGTTTCCTGTTGCTGCGACGAAGGGCGCGAAGGTACGTTTCCATCGAATCGCCAATTCGCTCGTCGCGGACATCGAGGCGCCGGTGGGCGTGGAGGAGGTACGTTTCGGATGCATGGAGAAGCCGGACGAGGTGGCGTTCACGCCCGTTCCCTACTACAAGTGCGGCGGCAACGGCGACGGCGTCTACCGGCGTCCGTGCGTCGTCACGGCGGGGAAGGGTGACGGGCGGCCTTGTGAGGCAAGAGGATAAACATGATGATTGCTTTCGCTTTTGGGATATTAGGAGTTTCGGAGGAGATTATAAAAATCCTTCAAGCCTCCTAAACTCTAAATCTCTCAGTAGCGAAAGCAAATAAGAGGATCACAATGAAATTATAGACAAGAAACCATCTCATCTCTATACTTTCTACACTTCTACACGGCTAATAATACCACTGCATTTACGGATCGGTCATCTGGTGAGTAAATTACAAAATCCTATCGGAGAAAAGGGTTGTCTATGCAGAACAGGTAGAATATGTAATGAATGCATGGATGTGTAAGGCGTGTGAAAAAGTTTTTACACGGCATGTAAGGGATTGGGGGCTTTTATTGCCATCTACCATCTGCCAACTGCCAACTTTGCGCGTTGGCACGGTGTGTGCTAGATGGTTTGCGGGCAAAGTCCCGGAAAGGAAAACGCAACATGACGGAAGAGACAAAGAACGCAACGCACTTCGGCGAAGACGTATTCGGCGACGAGGCGATCAGAACCTACTTGAGCAAGGACACGGCGAAGAAACTCCAGGCCACGATCCAGGAAGGCAAGCCGCTCGACCCCTCCATCGCGGGCGAGGTGGCACACGGCATCCGCCACTGGGCAATGGACTGCGGCGCGACGCATTACACGCACTGGTTCCTGCCGATGACGGGCTCCACTGCCGAGAAACACGATTCATTCCTTGAGATCAAGGACGGCGAGCCGATCATGCTCTTCTCTGGCAAGAACCTCATCGTGGGCGAGCCGGACGCCTCGTCGTTTCCGTCCGGCGGCATCCGTTCCACCTTCGAGGCGCGCGGCTACACGGCGTGGGATCCCACGAGCCCTGCGTTCATCAAGCGACACTCGAACGGCGCGACGCTCTGCATCCCGACGGCGTTCTGCGCCTACACGGGCGAGGCGCTCGATAAGAAGACGCCGCTTCTCCGCTCCATGCAGGCGCTCGACAAATCCCTCACGCGTCTCATGAAGCTCTTCGGCCGTTCCGAGGCGCATACCGGCTGCACGCTCGGCGCCGAGCAGGAATACTTCCTCATCGACAAGGAGTATTGGAAGAAGCGCCCCGACCTCGTGCTGACGGGCCGCACGCTCTTCGGCGCGCCGTCCGCGAAGGGACAGCAGCTCGAGGACCACTACTTCGGCACGATCCCCGACCGCGTGCTTTCCTTCATGAACGACGTCGAGCGCGAACTGTGGAAGCTCGGCATTCCCGCGAAGACGCGTCACAACGAAGTCGCACCCGCACAGTTCGAGCTCGCGCCGCAGTTCGAGGAGCTGAACCTCGCGAGCGACCACAACATGCTCGTGATGGATACGCTCCGCAACGTTGCCGAGAAGCATGGCTTCAAGTGCCTCCTCCACGAGAAACCCTACGCGGGCGTGAACGGTTCCGGCAAGCACAACAACTGGTCCGTTAACTACGGCGGCAAGAACCTGCTTGACCCCGGTACCGACCCGCATGAGAACGCGCTCTTCCTCACGGTGCTCTGCGCGATCATCGAGGCCGTAGACAAGCACGCCGACCTCCTGCGCGCCTCCGTGGCGGGCGCGGGCAACGACCACCGCCTCGGCGCGAACGAGGCACCGCCCGCCGTCATCTCCATTTACCTCGGCGACCAGCTCGCAGAAGTCATCGACCGTCTGGAGAAGGGCGAGGGCGGCAAGACGAAGAAGGCGGGCACGCTGAAGATCGGCGTGGACACGCTTCCCGCGCTTCCGAAGGATGCGACCGACCGCAACCGCACATCGCCGTTCGCGTTCACGGGCAACAAGTTCGAGTTCCGCGCGCCCGGGTCGAGCGTGTGCTGTTCGGGCCCGATGACGGTCCTCAACACCATCGTCGCCGAGGCCGTGGACCGCATCGCGGGCGAGCTGGAGAAGGCGAAGGTCGCCGGCAAGGCGAAGCCCGGCGAACACACGCCCGCGTTCCACAACGCGCTGCAGAAGATTCTCCAGGACTCCCTCAAGGCGCACAAGCGCGTCGTCTTCAACGGCAACGGCTACGAAGCCGAGTGGCCGTTGGAGGCCGAACGCCGGGGACTCCCCAACGCGCCCGACACGCCGTCCGCCCTCACAGCCCTCACGAAGAAGGAAAACGCGCGGCTCTTCGAGAAATACGGCGTGATGACGGCGCGCGAGCTGGAGAGCCGGCACGAAATCTTCCTCGAGGAATACGCGAAGAAGGTGCGCATCGAGGGCGCGTGCGCGCGTGACATCGCAAGCGAAATGATCCTCCCCGCCGTGAAGGGCGAATACCTGGAGACGATCCAGGCGTTTGCGAAGGCGGAGAGCGTGGGCGTCTCATCCGGCACGAGCGCGCTGCGCGAAAGCTCCGTGGAAATCGGCACCGGACTGGATGCGCTCAAGACCGGCATCAAGAAGCTCGACGAGGCGCTGTCCGCCGCAACGCCGTCCGCAGAAGCGGAGATCCTCTCGGCGATGCAGGCTCTGCGCACGACAGTCGATGCGCTTGAAAAGCGCGTCTCCGAAACACGTTGGCCATTACCCAAGTACCGCGACATGTTGTTTCTGTATTAGTCAAGCCCAACGGCAATAAAGGAATCCCGTGTGTCCGGTGTCCACCCTCTTACGGGGAAGTTCAAGAGGAAGACTTTGATGATTGCTTTCGCTGCTGGGAGATTAAGAGTTTCGGAGTTTAGGAGAACTTTCAACTCATTCTCCAAAACTCCCAAACTCTGAATCTCCCAATAGCGAAAGCAAATAAGCGGAGTCACGAGGAAGTTATAGGTAAGAAATCTACATGATCTACATGTTCTACATGGACATTAAAAAGATTGTTGCGATGAGTTCAGAGATGAGTGGATACTAGCATGTCGGATGAACTGAAACATGAATGTGCGGTGGCGATGGTTGTCTTGCGGCGGTCACGGGGCGACCGCCCTACCTCCGATTTTGGCGGGACGAAGCTCTCCCTTCTTCTGGAGAAGCAGCACAACAGGGGCCAGGACGGGGCGGGCGCGGCGATCCTTCGCGCCCGCCCCGTCCCCGGCGAGGTACCGTACTGGATCGCCAAGTCCGCCTCCTCGACGCCCCTCGTGGATGTGCTCGGCGCGATTGCGAAACGCTCTGATTCATTTAGCCACAAAGAACGCAAAGAGCACAAAGAAGAAGAGGAAGAACTTTGTGACCTTTGTGATCTTTGTGGCGAAAAACAAGAAAGGATTTTCCTCGGGCATCTGCGCTACGCCACCTTCGGGAAGAACGAGGTGGCGTTTTGCCACCCGTTCGTACACGAGGCGAGCGAACTGGAACACACGCTTCTCCTCGCCGGCAATTTCAACCTCACGAACGCCCACGAGCTTTTCGAGGATTACAGCCGACACGGTTCCTTCCCCACGAGCAAGTCCGACGGCTACCTCGTCTGCGAACTGATCGCCCACGAGTTGGGGAAGGTTTTTAGCCGTGTAGAACGTGTAGATCATGTAGAATCAACACTCCCAAAACTCCATGTTTCTACATGTTCTACACGGTTCAAAAATATCTCGCGTGCTTTATCCACCGCGCTTGCCAATGCGGACGGTGCGTGGACGCTTTGTGGCGCGACGGGGGATGGCTGGGCGTTCGCCACGCGCGATCCACATGGCATCCGCCCCGGCTTTTACTACATCAGCGACGATGTGGTGTCCGTGGCAAGCGAACGCCCCGCCATTCAGGCCGCCTTCGACGTACCACCCGAAGCCGTGAAAGAGTTGCCACCCGGCCAGGCACTCATCATCTCTCCTTCTGGCGAAGTATCCTTTCACCACTTGCACATTTCCACATTTCCATATTTTCACAATTCCACACTTCCACAATCTCACAATTCCACAATTCCACATTCTTCACCGCGCCCCTGCTCCTTCGAGCGCATCTACTTCTCTCGCGCCAACGACGCCGCGATCCACCGCGAGCGCAAGGCCCTCGGCGCGGCACTCCTGCCGCAAATCCTCCAATCGGCTGAAGCCGATCTCTCTGACATCTTCTTCAGCTACATCCCCAACTCAGCCCGCATCGCCTTCCATGGATTGTTGGAAAGAATATTCCACCTTATTTCACGCAGAGGCGCAGAGAGGCAGAGGTGCGGAGACTTTACAGAATTTTCTCAGCGCCTCAGCCTCTCAGCGCCTCTGCGTGATATGATCCCCCGTTTTGGGGAGGTCATCGTGAAGGACGCGAAGTTCCGCACGTTTATCGCCGATGCCGCCGCTCGCCGCGAGTTCTACAAGCACGTCTACGACGTCACCTACGGACTCGTGCGCCCCGGCCTTGATACGCTTGTCGTCCTCGACGACTCCATTGTGCGCGGCAACACGATGAAAAACGCCATTCTCCCGATGCTCGACCGGCTGGAACCGAAACGTATCGTCATCGCCTCCTCCGCGCCGCCCATCCGCTACCCCGACTGCTACGGCATCGACATGTCCACCCTCGGCGAACTCGTTGCCTTCCGCGCCCTCGTGAACCTGTTGGATGGGGAACGGGGAATGGGGAACGGGGAACGGGGAAACGGGGAACGGGAATTGAGCAACGCACTCAATGAATCCAAACAGCTACATGTTTCTACATGTTCTACACGGACAAAATTCTTCAACCCTCTCGCTCCCCTCTATGCCCGCTTCACCGACGAGCAGCACTGCGCCGAGATTGCCCGCCTCCTCACCCCGCCCGGCATGAAGGCCGAGGTGAAGGTGGTGTACCAGACGGTGGAAAATCTGCGGAAATGCTTGGGGGGCAGGACAGATGACAAAGGACAAATGACAGAGGATGGGGCCGCTACCTTTCAACTTTCACCTTTTAATTTCAAACCCGCAATCGGCGACTGGTACTTTACCGGCGACTATCCTACGCCCGGAGGGTATAAGGTGTTGCACAAGGCTCTTGAAAACTACTTGGAGCAGAAGAGCGAAAGGTCTTACTGATTTGCATCTCGGTGTGCAGCTGGGGCTGAAATGTGGTATAATATCAGCGTTTCCAAAAGGAAGTCATGATTGTATTGCCGAAAGATTGGATTGAAAAAGTGGTGGCCATCCTTGATGCTGGGAGGGCAGGCACCCGTGCAATTACAAACACGGCTCGCCTTGATTGGATGGCGCTATTCCCCGACAGTTTCTCTTTTGAGATATACTCGGTTATTTCCTCAATTCTGAAGCTAGGTGCGATAACGGACATCCGTAAGGTTGAAACCATGAATGAGCCGGGAGAGGTATACGAGTTTCTCTTCGTCTATCGCTCGCGGCGGATGTACTCCAAGGTAAACCTTTGTGAAGGCAAGGTGTCAGTGCTTGTATACTCTGCTCACTTGCAACGCTTGGGCAACATTGAAGATGGGAGGTTTGCATGAAAAGAATCATATCGAGGGAACCCGTGGCAATTCCGGACGGACACGGTGGTATTCTTGAAACGGTTTATGTGGATGTCCCAGCCATGCAGAACGAAGAGACAGGTGAAGTGTTCCTTGGGGACGATGCGCTTGGGATGCTTGATCATGTGAAGGCTGTTCGCATGGGTGGGTATTCTGTTGAGATGACCATCCAGCCGGTTACTGCGGCACCTCCGAGCGACAATCCATTTAGGGTGTCATCGTCACACGAAATGGCATACGTTTGACATCGATCCCAAACTCTTGCCGCAACGTCTAAAAGATCAATTCGCGATGAAGACGGAAGCCCTCTGTCTATTCTTGGAGTCGCAGACGTACGGCATGCTTGTGAATCCGGCGATGGAGATGTGGCAATTTGGGCCAGAGGGAATATTCAATATCTGGGAGAGTGAGAGAATCACAGGCTCGCCGAAGAACTCGGCCTATCTGAGGATGGTGTGACATGAGCAAGGAATTCCGCTTCTTCATCTATCTGCTTGAGCGATATGCCGAGCATCTTGGCGTTACCGCCGACGTCGCCTATCGTCGCCTCTCGCAGAAGAACCTTGTCGATTATGCAATCGGAATGTACGAACTGTATCATGTCGAGGCAATCGAAAACGCCTTTGCCGACCTCGACAGACGATTGTCGGCATAGGACCTGAATCATAACGGCGAAATCGTAAACGAACGGGCGCATGGTCGGCAAACAATTGTAATAGTGGCATGGCGGCGATTACACGACGTGTAAAGGCCGCTTTTGATTCGTCGTGTTTTTGCCATTGGCACAGGTTGTGCTATGAGTTCCCCAAGAGGACTCATCATGCACTACGAAGAGAAGTGGAAGGCAGAGCGCGAACGGAAGGCGTTCCTCGCGCTGGATGACGGAACGGTGTTCCACGGCGTCGCGTTCGGCGCGAAGAAGGATGCGCTCGGCGAGGTCGTATTCAACACCGGCATGAGCGGGTATCAGGAAATCCTGACCGATCCCTCCTACGCCGGACAGTTCGTCACCCTCACCACCGCCGAAGTCGGCAACTACGGAATCAACAGCGCGGACACCGAAAGCCGCGCTCTTTTTCTATCTGGGCTCGTGATCGGCGATCTGACCGAGCCCAGCAACTGGCGCAGCGAAAAAAGCCTTGATGACTATCTCAAAGAGAATGGCGTGCCGGGCATCTACGGCGTGGATACGCGGGCGCTTACCCTGCATATCCGCGAGCATGGGAATAGGAAAGCCTATCTGAGTGTGGCAGATCCGGAGATTCCAGAAAATCCGGATAACCCGGAAAATCCGGAGATTCCGGAAACCTGGGCGGTTGCCAAGGCGCGCGCATGGGAAGGGCTTGATGGGCAGGATTACGCCGCCCGCGTTACGCGGGCGAATGTGGAAGTGTGGAAGTGTGAAAATGTGGAAGTATGTAAATGTGAAAATGAAACAGAAACCTCGCACGGAAGCAATTCCATAATTCCACAATTCCATAATTCCACAATTTCACAATTCCATATTCCCCACATCGTCTGCTACATCGTTTGCTACGACTTCGGCGTGAAAACCAATATCCTCCGCTCGCTCGTATCGTGGGCGCACGTGACCGTTGTGCCTGCCAAAACCTCCGCCGAGGAAGTGCTGGCGCTTAAGCCCGACGGCGTGTTTCTCTCCAATGGCCCCGCCGACCCCGCCGCCGTTACCTATGCCATCGAGAACATCCAAAAACTCCTAGGAATAAAAAAATTAACACAGAGGCACAGAGACACAGAGTTGAGGGATGGTCTCTGCGACTCTGAGCCTTTGAGTCTCTGTGTTAAAAAAATCCCGGTAATGGGAATATGTTTGGGGCACCAGCTCCTTTCGCTCGCATGCGGCGCGAAGACTGCCCGTCTCAAATTCGGTCACCACGGCTGCAACCACCCCGTGAAAAATCTCGCTACGGGCAAGGTGGAAATCACAAGCCAGAACCACAACTTCGCCGTGGTGCCGGAGTCTGTACCCGACTGCTTGGAGGTCACACATGTGAATCTCCACGACGGGTCGATAGAAGGCGTGAAGCACAAGACGTTGCCGGCCTTTTCGGTGCAGTACCATCCGGAATCCTGCCCCGGCCCGCACGACTCAAACTACCTCTTCAACCAATTCAAAGAAATGATAATGGCTGTGCAGAACACGTAGATAGTAAAGCGTCTGCCAATTGCGTGACGGACCGCACGCAATGGACCAAATTCGGGATGCGGATTGCAACGGCAAACGGAATTTGGTATAATTCGCGCCAGAAATCTTAGCGTTCATCGCTTTGATCGGCTCAAGGAAAATCTGGAATGCTCACTTGTACGAGCCGTCGAAGAGGCGAATGCGCCCAAACAGGGCGCTTTGTTTTTCGTGTGTCGTACAAGGCTTTTCCAGAGCATTTCTTGAAACACGGGAGGATTGCGCCCTCTTTCTTTTCCGTGAACGAAATAGGGGCACAAAAGAGTAATGACCATGAGGAAATTATTATTGGCAGGTCTTGCGGCTTGCATGATTGCGTTCACGGGATGCGTGAGCGTGGAGAGCACAAAGGCGCAACTCGCCTCCGGCGACCCAGCTCAGATCGCAAAGGCAGAGGAAAACCTGATTAAGATCATCGGCAACGGCGACCAATCAACCAATGGTTCCCGTTCATACTCAACAGATGAGCGAATGAAGTTTATCGAAATCGTCCAGAACAATGATGTAATTATGGCGGCCAGCGAAATTGCACTGAACGATTATAATCATTATTCGTCAGACAGGGAGATCGCTATTGCCGCAATGCGGAAATTGAAGTTCAACACCAAGGAAGATGCGGCAAAGTTCATACGTTGGGCGGCAAGGTGGGAAAAGTTCTCCAGAGAGAGGAGTATTCACTATGACGAGGTAAGAGATGTCTTTGACAAAGCGTTTACGCTTTTGGACGAACAAGCGACAATCAAGGTGATAACCGATCCCGCTTCAGTAGTGGACATGCGAGGCACATCTAGGGGCGAACGTATGATAAATATGAAACGTGAAAGGGAGTATGAATATACAGTAAAACCCGCGTTGAAGAAGATATTGTCGCCCGGCGTCGAAAACCTCGCTGATAGCCGTTCCTTGGCTGACCGTATAAGTGCGCGAGAACGAAGCGTAATGTATCAAGTGCTTTTGCATCTTGCCAATGTCGCACAGACCCCTGATTTACTATGTAAAATACTTATTGGTAAAATCGCCAAATTTGATGACGAAACGCGCAAATCCGTGGAGGCGCGGCTTTTGCCGAAGATCGATCAGATTTCCGACGTGTATATTAAGTACTTGCTTGGCGAGCGCAATCACGAATACGAGCTCTTCAAATACACTAAAGACAAGCATCTAATTACAAAAATGATTGAAGGATTAGACAAAGAAGAACAAGAGAAACTTGCTCTGTCATTGCTTGATCGTAGGTGGGAGAAGTTTCAGGAGTATTTCGACTTTGTCATTGTTGCGGCAACCGCCACCAAAGATGACGCAATAAAATCAAAAGTTGCGGAAGTGGCGATAAAGAGGATACTCTATATAATCAAGGACAAAGAACCCGACCAATGGGATTTGCACATTCTCGACGGTTGGACAAAAAAAGACGATATAATAGCCGAGAAAATGGTCGAAAAGGTTATCAAAATGGCTGGCGACAAGTGGCTTGCCTCCGTACTTGTTCCGCTTGAACTTGCCCCTGAGTTTTTGACAAAGCAGATTACGCCGGAAGTCGCAGCGACTGCGCTTGAAAAAGGCGGCATTAAGTCCTTGAAGATGGAAGAAGCCCTTGCCGAATTGATTCCTGCGGAAAAGATAACCGCCAACATGTGTGCGCAGGCCAAGTCTGGCAATGCGAAGAAGACTCTTGAGGCTAGAATGCCGCAAAGCGTAAAGGCAGCTGTTTCCGCAGCAAATACGCAAAGTGCGGCAAGGGTACTGGAAGAAGCGAAGGCAAAGGTCAACGAGACGTTCGTACTGGGTGGGTTCTACCTTGGGATGACGATTGACGATGCGAAGGTTTTGCTTGCGCATTATTTTCCAGAATGGACGGTAAACGAAACCAAGGACGATGATGACGATGCTCTTTACGTTCCTGGGCAAAATTCGCCCTTCTGCTATGCGCCGAATAAGACCCGTCGCATCTACCAGTTTAACTTCGGCAAGAAATTTCTGCGCAAGTGGTATTCCTACGACGTGCAAAACTATACAGAGTGGGCAATGAAATATTCCTCTGAAAAAAAGATTCCAATGAATCCGAAATTAATCAGCAAGGAAACGACTGTCTGGGAACCCGACATGAGTTGTTCGTACAATGTGTTCTTCAGGCAGCATTCGTTCCAGTACAAGAATAATTCTAAGGAGTATCGGATAACTTACTTCGGAGAAAAGGAAGACTTCACCATTCAAGGCGGACTTGGCGGTGAAATTATAAAAGCGCTTGCCGCGCCGAAATTCAGGTATGTTGGCGACGATCCCGGTACGCTCAGAGTGCGAATTGAGCGGGATTAATGGATAATGCCGTTCGTTCTTTCCGCTTAGACGTCACAATCGGCAAGGAGGAAAATAGGTCTTCAAAATGACGCCATTACTTCTACAAATGGCTCCATTTCTTGTTATAATGGTTCCGTTTCTGCTATGTAATGGCGTTATTTCTCGCCGTTGTCCACCGCTTACGGCATCGTGTTCGCGCAGGGCGTCCACGCCAATTTGTACACACGTCGTTCCAATGCGCCGAGTCTATGAGTGGATGTTAGCTATAACCTTGATGTTCCAGCGATACTGTCGTTCTAATTGTACTACTCATAAGATGAAACGCACAGAAACAACAAGTTACACAATTTGTAAACGATGAGGCTGTAACGGTCGTTCCAACCCGTTGGCATGGTGTATGCTAATAAAAAAGTTGGGATGAAAAAGCAAGTCAAATACGTGTTCATCACTGGCGGAGTGGTGAGTTCCCTCGGCAAGGGGGTTACGAGCGCATCGCTCGCGCTCCTTCTGAAGTCGCGCGGGTACAAGGTCTTCATGCAGAAGCTCGACCCGTATCTCAACGTCGATCCCGGCACTATGTCGCCGTACCAGCACGGTGAAGTGTTCGTGACGGACGACGGCGCGGAGACCGACCTAGACCTCGGACACTACGAACGCTTCGCGGGCGTCACGTGCACAAAGGCAAGCAACTACACCTCCGGCCGCATCTACTCCGCCGTCCTTGCGCGCGAACGCGCCGGCGGCTATCTCGGCGGCACCGTGCAGGTCGTTCCGCACATCACGGACGAAATCAAGGCGGCCATCCGCTCGGCCGGAGAGGGCGGCGGTCGCGGGGAGACCGACCTGCCGGACATCGTCCTCTGCGAGATCGGCGGCGTATCGGGCGACATCGAAAGCCTGCCGTTCCTCGAGGCGGCGCGTCAGTTCCGCTTCGAGGAGGGCGCCGAAAACACGTGCTTCGTGCATCTCACGCTCGTTCCCTACCTCAAGGCGGCGGGCGAGCTGAAGACCAAGCCGTCGCAACATTCCGTGGGGATGCTCCGCAACATCGGCATCATCCCCGACATCCTCGTCTGCCGCACAGAAATGCCGATACCGGAAGAGCACAAGCAGAAGCTCGCGCTTTTCTGCAACGTGAAGCGCGAGTGCGTGATTGAGGAGCAGGATGTGACGGACTCTGTCTACGCCGTGCCGCGCGAACTCCGCAAGCAGGGACTCGACGAGCAGGTGCTGCGTCAGCTTCACCTCGACATCTGGCCCGTCAAGCACACGGTGTGGGATACGCTTGTCAAAAAGGCCACGCAGCCGAAGAAACATTGCCGTATCGCCCTCGTCGGAAAGTACATCACGATCCGCGACGCCTACAAGTCGATCCACGAGGCGCTCCAGCACGCCGGCATGGCGAACGACTGCAAGGTGGAGGTGGTGCCGATCGAGGCGGAAGAGCTTTTAGCCGCAAAGAACGCAGAGAGCGCAAAGATAGGGAAAAAACTTTGCGACCTTTGCGATCTTTGCGGCAAGAAATTATCAAACATCGACGGCATCCTGGTACCGGGCGGATTCGGATCCAGGGGCGTGGAGGGCAAGATCGCCGCGATCAAATACGCCCGCGAGCACAAAATCCCGTTCCTCGGCATCTGCCTCGGCATGCAATGCACGGTGATTGAATACGCCCGTGACGTACTTGGCTGGAAGGACGCCAACTCCACCGAGTTCGATGAACACACGACGCACCCCGTGATCGACCTCATGGAGGAACAGCGCGGTGTCACGCAGAAGGGCGGCACGATGCGCCTCGGAGCCTACCCGTGCGTACTGAAGAAAGGCTCCCTCGCCGCGAGAATTTATGGCCACAAAGAACGCAAAGATCGCAAAGAGATTTCCGTGCCGATGAGCCTCGGTGTTAAAAACGAAAATGCAGTGGTCATCTCCGAGCGGCACCGCCACCGCTACGAGCTGGCGTACGATAGCGAAGGGCGGGCCGCGCTTGTCGCGGCCGGGCTGGTGGTCTCCGGCGTCTCGCCGGATGGCAAGCTCGTGGAAATCGTCGAGCTGCCTCAGACAAAGCACCCGTACTTCATTGCCGGACAGTTCCATCCGGAGTTCAAGTCACGCCCGACGGCGCCCCATCCGCTCTTCATCGGCCTTGTGGAAGCGGCACTGAAAACCCGACATGCCGCCGTGCCGCGTTCGTCGAAATCAAAGGCCTGAAAGCGCGGCCTGGATTGCGTCGCCCATCTCGGACGTGGAGGCGGCAGAGGAAGCGCCGGATGGCGAGGCGATGTCGGCGGTGCGGACGCCGGATGCAAGCACGTCCGACACGGCTTGCTCGACGGCGTCCGCCTCGGCGGCAAGCCCGAACGCATGGCGCAACATCAGGGCGGCGGAGAGAATGGTCGCCAGGGGATTGGCGATTCCTTTCCCCGCGATGTCTGGCGCGGAGCCGTGGATAGGTTCGTACAAGCCTCCTTTGGCCGCACCCAGCGACGCCGACGGCAGCATGCCGATTGAGCCCGTGATCTGAGACGCCTCGTCGGACAGGATGTCGCCGAACATGTTTTCGGTGAGGATCACGTCGAAGCGCGCCGGATCGCGCACGAGCTGCATCGCCGCGTTGTCGACGTACATGTGCTCAAGTTCCACGTCCGCGTATTCGGCCGCGTGAAGCGCCGTCACCGTTTCACGCCACAGCCGTGACGTCTCAAGGACGTTCGCCTTGTCCACGCTCGTGACCTTCGGCGGTCGCGGGGCGACCGCCCTACCGGGTTGCGGGGCGACCGCCCTACCGTGGCGGCGTCGGGCCGCGTCGAACGCGATGCGGGCGACGCGCGCGATCTCGTGCGCCGAATACGGCGTCACGTCGTAGGCGGATGTCCTGTCGGCGGAGCGGCCTTTCTCGCCGAAGTACGCTCCGCCCGTCAGTTCGCGCACGATCAGGACGTCGATGCCCCTCGCCACGATTTCGTCTTTCAGCGGGCTTGCGCCTTTCAGCGCATCCCACACCTTTGCCGGGCGAAGGTTCGCGAAGAGCCCGAGTTCGGAGCGGAGCGTGAGAAGGGCGCGCCGTTCGGGACGCTTCTCCGGCGGCAGCGCGTCCCATTTGGGACCGCCCACCGCGCCGAGGAGAACCGCGTCCGCCGCCTTGCACGCGGCGAGCGTCGCATCGGGCAGGCAGTCCCCGCACAAATCATGCGCCGCGCCGCCGACGGGATACTCTGTCATCTCGAAGTCGTGCCCGAACCGCGTTGCGACGGCCTTGAGCGCCTTGACCGCCTCCGCGACGATTTCAGGCCCGACGCCGTCGCCTGGAAGCAGGACTATGTTCGCCTTCATTTTCTCGTTCCTTTCAGGTATGCGGCAAGACCGCCTGCGGCGATCAGTTCCATCATGAAGGGAGGGAACGGTTCCGCGTGAAACGTCTGCCCCGTGGTATGGTCCGCGATTTCGCCCGTTTCAAGATTGACCGTCACCTCGTCGCCGGCGGATATGGCGTTCGCGGCGGCGGGGCACTCCAATATGGGGAGGCCGATGTTGAGCGCGTTCCGGTAGAAGCTGCGTGCGAAGGTTTCCGCGATGACGCACGAGATTCCGCTCGCCTTGATTGCGATGGGGGCGTGTTCGCGCGAGGAACCGCAGCCGAAGTTGCGCCCGGCGACAAGAATGTCGCCGCACTGGACACGGGCGGTGAAAGCGGGGTCGATATCCTCCATGCAGTGCGCCGCCAGTTCCTCCGGCACGGATGTGTTGAGGTGCCGCGCCGGGATGATGACGTCCGTATCCACGTCGTTGCCGTACTTGTGTGCTTTCATAGTGGTTAGTGGCTAGTGGTTGGTGGCTAGTGGTTAGGGGTTAGGGGTTGTTGGGGCGGTGATGCGTCCAGCGACGGCTGATGCCGCCGCGACTGCGGGAGAGGCGAGGTACACCTCCGATTCGACGTGTCCCATGCGCCCCACGAAGTTGCGGTTTGTGGTGGCGACGCAGCGTTCGTTCTTGGCGAGGATGCCCATGTGTCCGCCGAGGCACGGCCCGCACGTCGGCGGCGAAACCACGCATCCCGCCTCGACGAAGGTCTTGAGCAGCCCCTCTTCCAGCGCCTGGAGCCAGATGCGCTGCGTAGCGGGAATCACGATCGCCCTCACGCCGTCCGCGACCCTGTGTCCGCGTAGGACCTCTGCGGCGGCGCGCATGTCGGAGATGCGCCCGTTCGTGCATGAGCCGATGACCACCTGGTCGATGGCGACGTTCCCGGCCTCCCGCACCGGGCGCGTGTTGGACGGCAGGTGCGGGAACGCCACGGTCGGCTCCAGTTCGTCGAGGTCGATCTCGATGACGCGCTCGTATTCGGCGTCCGCGTCGGCCTCGTAGACCCGGGGCGGCTTTGCGTTGTGTTCGCGCAGGTAGGCGAGCGTCGTTTCGTCCACGGGGAAGATGCCGTTCTTCGCGCCCGCCTCGATCGCCATGTTCGCGATCGTGAAGCGATCGTCCATCGAAAGGCTTGCGATTCCGTCGCCCGCGAACTCGAGCGACTGGTAGCGCGCGCCGTCGACGCCGATCATGCCGATCAGGTGCAGGATCACGTCCTTCCCGCAGACCCATTTCCGGGACTTGCCTTTCAGCACCACCTTGATCGCGGACGGTACGCGGAACCACGTTTCGCCGGCGGACATCCCCGCCGCCATGTCCGTCGACCCGACGCCGGTCGAAAACGCGCCGAGCGCGCCGTAGGTGCATGTGTGCGAATCCGCGCCGATCACGAGGTCGCCCGCCGTGACCAGGCCTTTTTCCGGCAGAAGGGCGTGCTCGATGCCGCAGTCGTGTCCGACCTCGAAGTAGTTGGCGATTCCCTGTTCCCTGGCGAACGCGCGCATCGCGGCGCACTGGGCGGCGGCCTTGATGTCCTTGTTGGGCGTGAAGTGGTCGGGGACGAGCGCGATCTTCTCGCGGTCGAACACCGTGGCGCGGCCGAACTTCTGGAACTCGCCGATCGCGACGGGCGCGGTGATGTCGTTGCCGAGAACGAGGTCGAGCCGCGCCATGACAAGCTCGCCGGGACGGAGGGGTAGGGCGGTCGCCCCGCGACCGCCGTCGGTGGCCAGAGGACTGGCCGCCCTACCGGGGACGTGCGCCGCGAGAATCTTCTGCGACATCGTCATCTTCATTTTCCGGCCTCCAGCATGCGGTTCACCGCCACGAGCAGGGCGAGGATGGAGCCTTCGATCACGTCCGTGGAAACGCCGCGTCCGCGGTACGTGCCCTTTGAGTCGGATATCTTCACGAGCACTTCGCCGAGGGCGTCGCGCCGCTCGGTGACGGCCTCGATGCGGTAGTCCTCCAGTTTGAAGCGGTGGCGGATGATCTTCTCGACGGTGCGGAAGGCGGCGTAGATGGGGCCTGTGCCGATGGCCGCGTCCTGCACGCGCCGCTTGCCGCGCACAAGCGCGATCTGGGCGGTGGCGCTCATGTGGTTGCCGCTGTTCACGACGAACGACTCGAGCTTCCATTCCTTCGCGTCCGAGGGCTTTGCGGCGACGCGGGACTCCGCGAGCGCCGCGAGGTCGCGGTCCGTGATCTTCTTCTTGCGGTCGGCAAGCGCCTTGAACGCGGCGAACACCTCCGCCATGTTCGTCTCGTCGAGGTCGTAGCCGAGGTCCTTCAGGCGGGTCTCGAGGGCGTGCTGTCCGGAGTGCTTGCCCAGGACGAGCTCTGTCTGCCTCATCCCGACGGACTCCGGCGTCATGATCTCGTACGTCTCGGCCTTCGAGAGCACGCCGTGCTGGTGGATGCCGCTTTCGTGCGCGAAGGCGTTCGCCCCCACGATCGCCTTTCCGGGGGCGATGCGCACGCCGGTGATGGTGGAGAGCAGGTGCGCGGTACGGGCGATTTCCTCCGTCTTGATCCGCGTGGAGAGCCCGCCGTATGCGTCGCGGCGCGTGCGAAGCCCCATCACGACCTCCTCCATCGCGGCGTTGCCGGCGCGTTCGCCGATTCCGCAGATGGTGCATTCCACCTGTCTGGCGCCGGCGCGGACGCCCGCGAGCGAGTTTGCGACGGCGAGGCCGAGGTCGTCATGGCAGTGGGTTGAGACGGTCACGTTCTCGATTCCCCTGACGCGGTTCATGACGGCGGAGACGATGGCGGCGAACTCGTCCGGCGTCGAATAGCCGACGGTGTCGGGGATGTTGACGACGGTCGCGCCCGCCGCGACGGCGGCGTCCAGCGCCTTGCAGAGGAAGTCGATGTCGGTGCGCGAGGCGTCTTCGGCCGAGAACTCCACGTCGCCGCAGAGGTTGCGGGCGTACGCGACGGCGTGCTTGATGCGCTTGATGCAGTCTGCGCGCGAGATGCGCAGCTTGTACTTGAGGTGGAGGTCGCTCGTTGCGAGGAACGTGTGGATGCGCGGACGCGCCGCGCCCTTGATCGCCGCTGCCGAGGCGTCGATGTCCTTCTCGAGCGCGCGGGAGAGCGAGCAGACGGCGGAGGACTTCACGGCGTCGGCGATTGCCTTCACGGACGCGAAGTCGCCCGGAGAGGCCACGGCGAAGCCGGCCTCCATGACGTCGACGCCGAGTGATTCGAGCTGGAGCGCCATGCGCACCTTCTCGTCGATGTTCATCGCGTAGCCGGGGGCCTGCTCGCCGTCCCGGAGCGTCGTATCGAATATCTGTATCGCATTCATCTGCATTCTTCCTTTGTTCGTTGCCAGGCAAAACAAAAACGGCCCCGCCTTTCGCGCGGAGCCGTTTGCCTTTTTCCTGAACTCGAACCTTTCTAGACA
This sequence comes from uncultured bacterium, assembly GCA_902802945.1. GTDB lineage: Bacteria > Verrucomicrobiota > Kiritimatiellia > RFP12 > UBA1067 > RUG572. The sequence goes on from CADCOC010000032.1 coordinate 21,878, forward strand.
AGCAAACGCGCCCCGCGCTTCGTAAGCGCAAGGAGAAGAAGCCCGTTAAGAAGAAGGTTCGTGTTCATGTCGCTGTTTTGCCTTTGACGCGAATAGTGTATCACACTCGTGCGGCGGATGCAATGGCAAATTCACGCGAATGCCATGTCGCGTGAATGTAATGCCGTCGGGCAGGACGTTACATATTGTGTAATGGTTGCGGCGTTTTTCCCGCAAACGCCGCGTTGGCACGGGTTGTGCTAATGCTCCTCTGATATGAAACGCACAGATTTGAGGAAGATCCTCATCATCGGCTCGGGGCCGATCGTGATCGGACAGGGCTGCGAGTTCGACTATTCGGGCGTGCAAGCGGTCAAGGCGCTCAAGGGTCTGGGCTACGAGGTGGTGCTCGTCAATTCCAACCCGGCGACGGTGATGACCGACCCCGACCGCGCCGACAGGACGTACATCGAGCCGCTGACGGCGGACTATCTTCACGAGGTCATCCGCCGCGAGCGGCCGGATGCGCTACTCCCGACGCTTGGCGGACAGACCGCGCTCAACCTCGCGATGGAGCTGGAGAAGGGCGGCGTCCTGAAGCGTTACCGCGTGGAGCTGATCGGCGCGAAGGCGGAGGCGATCGCCCGCGCCGAGGACCGCAACCTCTTCAAGGAGGCGATGCGCGAGCTCGGCCTCGACATGCCGCGCTCCGGCAGCGCCCACTCGCTCGCCGAGGCGGAGGCGATCGCGCGCACGATCGGCTCGTGGCCGCTCATCGTGCGTCCCGGCTTCACGCTCGGCGGCACCGGCGGCGGCATCGCGCACGACGCGGAGGAGTTCGCGCGGATCGTCACGGGCGGACTGGAGGCGTCGCTCAACCACGAGGTGCTCGTGGAGGAGTCGCTGATAGGCTGGAAGGAATACGAGATGGAGGTGATGCGCGACAAGGCCGGCAACGCCGTGATCGTCTGCTCCATCGAGAACATGGACCCCATGGGCGTCCACACGGGCGACTCCATTACCGTGGCGCCGATCCTCACGCTCACCGACCGCGAGTACCAGCCGATGCGCGACGACTCCATCAAGGTGCTGGAGAAGATCGGCATCGAGACGGGCGGGTCGAACGTGCAGTGGGCGGTCAATCCGAAGGACGGACGGCGCATCATCATCGAGATGAACCCGCGCGTGTCGCGTTCGTCGGCGCTCGCGTCGAAGGCGACGGGCTTTCCGATCGCGAAGATCGCCGCGCTCCTCGCCGTCGGCTTCACGCTCGACGAAATCACGAACGACATCACCGGCAAGACGCTCGCCTGCTTCGAGCCCGCGCTGGATTACGTGGTCGTGAAGATCCCGCGCTTCGCGTTCGAGAAGTTCCACGGCGCGGACACGACGCTCGGCACGCAGATGAAGTCCGTCGGCGAAGTCATGGCCATCGGCCGTACGTTCAAGCAGGCCTACTTGAAGGCCGTGCGTTCGCTGGAGGCGCCGCTCAAGTACCACCACGCGGAAACCTACGACCCGTGGTTCAAGCGCGAGCTGGAGGAAATCGAGGCGTTTCGCACCTATCTTTCGTCGAATGTCGCAGGTCGGAAGTCGTCTGGTTGTCGGTCGTCGGATGTCGAATGTCAATTGCCAATAGATGCCTCGCTCCTCCGCCAGGCGAAGGTATTCGGCTTCAGCGACCGCGAAATAGCCGAGGCCATCGGCAGCGATGAGATTACGGTGCGGAACCGCCGCATCGCGCTGGGCATCCGCCCGGCGTTCGGCGAGGTCGATACGTGCGCGGGCGAGTTCGCGGCAGTGACGCCGTACTACTATAGCTACTATGGGTGGGGGGGACACGGGACAACCGGGACGGACGAGACAACCGAGACAACCGGGACTTCTGAATCTTGTCAGTTGTCCCGTTCGTCCCGTCTGTCTCGGTTGTCCCGAGAATCCCACCCCAAAATCATGGTCCTCGGCGGTGGTCCCAACCGCATCGGGCAGGGCATCGAGTTTGACTGGTGCTGCTGCCATGCGGCATTCGCCTTACGCGCGCGCGGCTATGAGGTGGTGATGGTCAACTCCAACCCCGAGACCGTCTCGACCGACTACGACACCTCCGACAAGCTCTACTTCGAGCCGCTGACCTTCGAGGACGTGATGGAGATCTACGACCGCGAAAAGTGCGACGGCGTGATCGTGCAGTACGGGGGACAGACCCCGCTCAACCTCGCGGAACGGCTTGAGGCGGCTGGCGCGCGGATTGTCGGCACCTCGCCTGCAGACATCGCGCGCGCGGAAGACCGCGACTTCTTCCGCGCGCTCGTCGCCGAAGTCGGCATGAAGCAGCCCGCGAGCGGCATTGCGCACTCCATCGCGGACGCGCGGCGGATTGCAAATGAAATCGGCTATCCGGTTCTCGTGCGGCCGAGTTTCGTGCTTGGCGGACGCGGCATGGCAATCGTCTACAAGGAGGCGGAACTCGATTCCTACGTCGCGGAGGCCGTTGCGGCGTCGGAAGGGAAGCCCATCCTCATCGACAAGTTCCTCGAACACGCGATCGAGCTGGACGTCGACGCCGTCTCGGACGGCGAGACGACGCGCATCGGCGCGATCCTCGAACACATCGAGGCGGCGGGCTGCCATTCGGGCGACGCCGCCGCGATCACACCGCCGGTCAGCCTGTCGGAGAAGGTCCTGGCGGAGGTGAAGCGCTACACGGAGGTCTTCGCGCAACGCCTTCACGTGGTCGGGCTCATGAACCTCCAGCTGGCGGTCAAGGACGACGAAATCTGGATGATCGAGGTCAACCCCCGCGCCTCGCGGACGGTGCCATTCGTCTCGAAGGCGACGGGCATTCCCCTCGCCGATCTCGGCGCCCTCGCAATGGTCGGCGAGAAGATCGGAAGGGCGACATCCGACAAGTCGACTGTCGAATGTCGCGAGCCGGATGTCGTTGAAGCCAAGCCGCGCTACTACTGCGTCAAGGAGGCGGTGTTCCCCTACGTCAAGTTCCCGGGGGCGAAAATCACGCTGTCGCCGGAGATGAAATCGACGGGCGAGGTGATGGCGATCGACTTCGACCGCTTCGACGCATACTGCAAAAGCCAGATCGCCTGCGGAAGTCCCCTGCCGAAGGGCGGCAACGTGTTCCTCTCCGTCCGCGACGAGGACAAGCCGCTGGTTTCCAAGCTCGCGGCGAAACTCACGTCGCTGGGCTTTAGCGTCTATGCAACGCTCGGCACGTCCACGTATCTGTGGAACAGCGGCGTCGAATCAAAGGCGGCGTTCAGGATCTCGCGCGGGCGGCCAAACGTGGTTGACCTCATTCACAAGGGCGAGATCGACTGGGTCGTCAACACGTCCGAATCGGACGGCGAGGCGACAGGAGATTCAGTCCAGCTTCGTTCCTGCGCCGTCGCCGCCGGCATTCCCGTAACCACGACGCTCGCCGGCTTCGCCGCCGCAGTCGCGGGGCTGGCCGAAAAGCGCGCGGAAAGGTCTGTTTACAGCCTTCAGGAATACCATCTCATCATGCGCCCCTGATCGAAGAGCTAGGTCGAGAGCTCGAGCGCCGCCTAGAGAGCCGCGTCTCACTATGGTAATCGGAAGTCCTTTCGCCTGGCGATAGGGAGCCTATGTCCAGCTGTATGCCGCCACATCATCATGGAGAGTGATTCATGACATTCGGACTCGAGGGCTGGATTAGAAAGCGATCGGCTAGCATGATGAATGTGGTCACCCTTATTGCCACGGGCGGCGGTTTGTGGTAAACTAGCCACGTTTTCCGTTGGGGAACCTGCGGAGAATATCCTGCAATGCCGCAAGATGAGGACCGAATGACTAATGGTGACCAGCTGACCTTTGTGGTTTTCCTGATACACGCTTTGAAAGAAGCGTGGGGTGTTGGTGCGCCCAAGGTCTATTCGCTTCTTAAGAAGTCAGGTGCATTGGACAAATATATTGTGCCGTTTTACGATGTTCTGCACACCTGCGGGAAGAATTATCTGGTTGAGGACATAACTGGTTACCTTGCGGATAGGGGATATGCAACATGACGGTTTTTCACGGTTCCGTGTGCGAAGTGCGATGCCCTGACCTCTCTCGATCAAAGAGGTACATAGATTTCGGGCCGGGATTCTATGTTACGGACATTCAGCGGCAGGCCGAACGTTGGGCCAGGCGGAAGGCCGCTAGATTCGGGGGAAAGGCAATCGTTTCGACATATTCACTGAACGAAGATTGGCTTGGCTACAGGGTTAAGACATTTCCTGAAGCGAGCAAGGAGTGGTTGGATTTTGTCTGTGATTGCAGAAACGGGTTGACCCCATATCTGTCATACGACATCATCAGTGGCAAAGTAGCGAACGACAGAGTGTTTCAGGCCATTGACATGTATCGTCGTGGAATCTGGGACGAGAATAGGACGCTTCAGGAAATCATATACTATGAGGACAGCAGCCAAATCGCGATAAATAACGCCGAGGCGATATCGGCACTGCTCACATTCACCGGATCGTATGAGGTTAACAATGACTGACGTTACCTCGTTATACAAAGAACGGCTTGAGGAAGACATAATCTCCAAATTGGCGGAGATCAAGGGAATCGGACTGTCCGATGCAATGGATGCATATTACCGAAGTCGTCTTGCCAAACAGATCGATAATGGTGCGTTTGGCATCCAGTATCTTTCCGCCGACTATCTTGTCGATGATCTCATCACGAACGAACCAGAATTATTTTCAACCGGGCCAACATGACGGGAACCTCCACGAGGACGCTCGCGGGCTTCGCCACCGCAGTCGCGGGCCTCGGCGAAATGCGCGCGGAGAGCTCGGTCTACAGTCTGCAGGAATACCACCGTCAAAATTTTCAAACCACACCGCCAAAATTGACTTGGTATCAATCGGAGCGCCCAGATTATGGTATAATACACGCCATGACACTGCGTATCATATCTCTTGCGGCGGTGGCGTTCCTTGCGGGGTGCGCCTCCTTTGAACCTCTTCGCTCCACGCGATTCGTGGACGACGAAAACAACTACCTCCACGTTGACTACGGACGCGATACGAAGGACCATGAGTCCGTCGCCATCCTCGACAACGGCGTGCGCTGGCCTTTCAAGAGCAAGAACATGGTGCGGGTCGAGTTACCGGACGGCACCAGCTTCATCGCCTACCAGAACCTCGCCCCCGCCGGCAACCTGTACAAGACGGAGAACGAGGAGTGGGAGTTTTTCGAAAGCGGAGCGGGATGCATCGTGGCGCGTCTCGCAAAAGACCGTTCCGGCTACGTTCCACTTTTCCGCGGATCGCTCTGCGCGACTGTCCGCAACCCCGTCAACACCAAGCGCGACCGCATACGCAACGGCGGTTCAACGCCCCATGGCTTCGGGCGCGACGTCAACGGCCCGCGTGAAATGTCGGGCGAGAGGAAGTGACGATGAACCCTCTTGACAATATCAAGGTGGTGCTGGTCGGCACGCTCTACACCGGCAACGTGGGAAGCGCCTGCCGTGCCATGGCCAACATGGGTTTTCACCACCTCGTGCTTGCAGCCCCCAACCTCCAGAACTCCTGGGACGAGGGCGAGCGAATGGCAGTACACGCCACCGACATCATACGCGACCGCGTGGAGACAGCTACGTTCGAGGAGGCCGTCGCGGACTGCGTGGCCGTTGTCGGTACCACTGCGCGCGGCGGGCTATACCGCCAGCATGTGAAGGCCCCGCGCGACTGCGCGGCGGAGATTCTTTCGCTTGCCGCCACGGGGCCAGTGGCGCTCGTCTTCGGCCGCGAGGACAAGGGACTCCTCAACGAGGAGGTCGCGCAATGCACGCACCTCATCCGCATCCCCGTGGACGAAGGTTACACCTCCATCAACCTCGCGCAGGCGGTCCTCATCACCTGCTACGAGTTCTTCACCGCCACCGGCAGTTACCAACCGCCGCACGAGAAGGCGCCGCCCGCGCCGCAGGCGCAGAAGATGCAGCTCATGAAGAACTGGCAGACCATGCTGCAGGACATCGGGTTCATGAACGAGAAGCAGACGGAGCACATGATGCAGGGCATCCACCGCATCTTCTCGCGCGGCGTGCAGACACGCGACGACGCGGCGATCATGCTCGGCGTGGCGCGTCAGGCTCTCTGGGCTCACCACAATCCCGCGCTTGAAGGGCGCAAGCCATCCATCGGCTGAGATTATGTTTCGGACCGGACGCAACTTCATCGACGGCATCGAGGTCGACGTCGTCCGCAAGCGCGTCCGGCGCATAAACGTCCGCGTTTCCGCGGACGGCGTGATCCACCTCTCCATCCCCGCCTGGGGCTGCACGATTGCGGAAGGGGAGGTTTTCCTGCGCGCCAACTGGAAATGGGCTGTCGCAGCCCGCGCAAGGGCCATGGCACGTCGAGCGTCCGCGCCGCCGCCGCCCACGCCGGAGCAAGTGCAGGCCTTCGCCGTCCACCTCGGACAGCTCCACGCCGACTGGTGCGCGCGCCTCGGCGAACCTGGCGTGACATGGAAGCTCCGTTCGATGAAGACTCTCTGGGGTTCGTGTCACTTCCGAAAACGCCATGTCACCTACAGCCGCGAGCTTGCGCGCGTCCCAGAAGAACTTGCCGAATACGTCGTAGTACACGAGCTCACGCACCTGCGCGTGCCCAACCACGGCCCCGCGTTCTACGCGCTCATGGACGTCCGTCTGCCCGGCTGGCGCGCGCTCCGCCGCGCGCTCAACAGACGCCCGCCCGCCACGCCTTCGCGCTGACGGGCAATTTCGGCTTGCCCTGTGGGGGCGTTTTCGTGTATAATACACACCATGTTTTCACAAAGAAGGAGTAAAAAATGGGCGATGTAATCGGTGCGGGCGAACTGCACAAAGGCGTAAAGCTGCTGATCGACGGCGAGCCGTGGGAAATCACGGAGTTCGACTTCTCGAAGCCGGGCAAGGGCCAGGCCATCTACAACTGCAAGCTGCGCAACATGATCACGGGCGGCGGCATGAGTCGCAGCTACCGTTCGGGCGACAAGTTCGAGCGTCCTGAGCTGCTGCAGCGGTCGGTCACGTATTCCTACGACGACGGTTCGGCGTTCGTGTTCACGGACGAGAACTTCGAGGAGATCCGCGTGACGCCCGAGGTGATGGGCGACAAGAAGTACTTCCTCATGGACGAGATGGAAGTGAAGGCGCTGTTCTTCAACGAGAAGGTGATCGGCGTGGACCTGCCGCAGCTCGTCGAGCGCAAGGTCATCAAGGTCGAGCCCGGCGTGAAGGGCAACACCGCGAGCGGCAAGGTCACTAAGCCCGCCACGGTCGAGGGCGGCTACGTGTGCGCCGTCCCGCTCTTTATCAACGAGGGCGACGTGATCCGCATCAACACCGAGACTGGCGACTACAACGACCGCATCTCTACCAGGTAGCCATGAAGATACTTGTTACTGGCGGGGCCGGCTACATCGGCTCGCATACCACGCTGGAACTGCTGAAGGCGGGTCACGACGTGGTGGTGGTGGACAACCTCTGCAACTCGTCGGAGGAGTCCCTCCGTCGCGTGGCGGAGCTCGCGGGCAAGGCCCCGAAGTTCTACAACCTCGACATCCGCGACGCGGCGGCGCTCGACAAGGTGGTGGCGGCGGAGAAGCCGTTCGACGCCACCATCCACTTTGCCGCCCTCAAGGCGGTGGGCGAGTCCACGCAGGTTCCGCTTAAGTACTACGAGAACAACCTCGGAGGCACGTTCACGCTCCTCAAGGTGCTCTCGGCGCACAACTGCAAGAACATCGTGTTCTCTAGCTCGGCGACGGTCTACGGCCAGCCGCAGAGCGTGCCGATCCGCGAGGACTTCCCCACGCCTGGCTGCACGAACCCGTACGGCTGGACGAAGCTCATGATGGAGCAGGTCTTCCGCGACGTGCAGAAGGCCGACCCTGAGTGGAACACGATTCTTCTCCGCTACTTCAACCCGATTGGCGCGCACGAGAGCGGTCGTATCGGCGAGGATCCCGCAGGCATTCCGAACAACCTCCTGCCGTACGTCGCGCAGGTGGCGGTGGGACGCTTGAAGGAACTCAACGTGTTCGGCAACGACTACCCCACGCCGGACGGCACGGGCATCCGCGACTACATCCATGTGGTGGACCTCGCGATCGGACACCTCCGCGCCATCGAGAAGCTCGCTGAAAAGCCAGGCTTCAAGATCTACAACCTCGGTACCGGCAACGGCTACAGCGTGCTCCAGATCGTCAAGGCGTTCGAGGCCGCGAGCGGACAGAAGGTGCCGTATGTCATCAAGCCGCGCCGTCCAGGCGACATCGCCGAGTGCTGGGCCGACCCCGCGCTCGCCGCGAAGGAGCTGCATTGGAAGGCTGAACGCGGCATCGAGCAGATGTGCGCCGACGCCTGGCGCTGGCAGTCGCAGAATCCGAATGGATATCGGGGATAGTGGCGAGCTTTCCCGAAATCCTGAACGCCTTTGAACAGGCGTTGGAGCTGGAACGCGAGCTCGGGACGCGCACGGTCGAATGTGACCGTGCGCTTCTTGCGCCCGGCGGCGCGCGCGGGGCGCGCGCCCTACCGTCGGCCGCGACAAGCGCGGCCGCTCCCGCCAGGACAACGGATGAACAGCGGGAGGGTCGCGCTTGTCGCGACCAATCCGGCGCGCTCGGTGAGCGCGCCCTACCGTCGGCCGCGACAAGCGCGGCCCTCCCGACGGCTGCGGAACTGACCGCGTGTACGCGGTGTGATCTGCACGGGCTTGGGCGCACGCACGTCGTTCCGGGACAGGGAAACGCGAACGGCCCCGATTTCATGTTCGTTGGCGAGGCCCCGGGGGCGGACGAAGACCGTCAGGGGCTTGCGTTCGTCGGCGCTGCGGGGCAGTTTCTCACGAAGATGATCGCCGCAATGGGCTACACGCGCGAGCAGGTGTTCATCGCGAACATCTGCAAGTGCCGCCCGCCCAACAACCGCACGCCTTCGCCGCCGGAGATGGCTGCGTGCGTGCCGTACCTGAAGCGGCAGATCAAGCTCATCCAGCCGAAATGCCTCATTCTTCTCGGCAACACCGCCATGCGCGGGCTGTTTCCCGACATGCTCGTGCGGCGCGGCCAATGGCACATGTACGAGGGCATACCAGCAATCGGCACGTTCCACCCCGCCTACATCCTGCGCTTCGACTCGGCGAGGGATCCCGCCGGACTGCGCAAGGCGAAACTGGAGGTCTGGAACACGCTTAAGCTCGCGCTCGCGCGTCTCGGCAAGACGCCCCCTGCAATTCAAAAGAAAGGATAGACAACATGAAGAAGACTCTGATGATGTTCGCGCTCGCGCTTTTCGCGTGCGCGGGATGCCGACAGAAGGACGTGCGCGATTTCACCGTGGACGTGCCGGCGCTTGTGCAGGAGAAGGAGGCCGAAGTGTCCGGCGCCCTCCGCGCCGCGCTCGTGATGTGCAGCGGCGTGGACATGGCCTCGATCCAGTTCGACGCCGCGAACCACCGCGTGACGCTCAAGTACGACTCGATGCAGACCGCGAAGAAGAACATCGAGATGGCCATCGCGAAGGCCGGCTACGCCGCAAACGGCGTGACGCCTGAGTCGATCGGTGCGAAGGCGAAGGGACAGTGAACCCAGTTGGGGAAGGTCTCTAATGACGCCCCTTGAAAGCTGTGCCGAGTCGTTCGCGGCCGACCTCGCGCTTGCGCGCGGACTTTCGCCGAAGACGGTGGAGGCGTACGGACGCGACGTGCGCGCATTCCTCGAATTCCTCGCGGCGCGTGGCAAGACCGCGCCGGAGGCGCTCGTGCGCGCGGACGTTGCCGACCATGTCGGAGCCATGCGCGCCAAGGGACGCAAGGCGTCCACGCGCGCCCGTGCATTCGTTGCCGTGCGCGAGTTCCTCGCCTACCTCGCCTCAACGCGCGCGACCGCGCACGACCTCTCCGAGGGACTTGAGGCGCCGAAGAAAAACCTCGTGCTGCCGCGCGTCCTCGACGAGGCGACCACGCTGAAGATACTGCAGGCCGCCAATGGCAGCGATCCGCGAGACCTGCGCGACCGCGCGATGCTAGAGTTCCTCTACGGGTGCGGACTGCGCGTGAGCGAGCTCTGCGGACTGGAACTGCAGGACGTTGTCGCGGACGCGGGCGTAGTGCGTTGCCGTGGCAAGGGGTCGAAGGAACGCATCGTTCCGATCGGCGTTCCAGCAGCGACGGCGCTCACGCGCTACCTTGCGTCGGCACGCGAATCCTTCTCGCGCGGCAACACTGCGGAACGGCGCATCTTCCTCACGCGGCTGGGGCGTCCGTTCACGCGCATGGGCGTTTTCAAGATGCTTCGCGAACGCGCGGCCGCGGCGGGCGTGGACGCGCATGCGGTGTCGCCGCACGTGCTGCGGCACTGCTTCGCGACGGATCTTCTCGCGCACGGAGCGGACATCCGGGCGATCCAGGAGATGCTCGGACACGCCTCGATTGCGACCACTCAGGTGTACACGCACGTAGACCGCGCGCGCCTTGACGCCGTCCACCGCACCTATCATCCACGCGCAGAATTCCCTCCAGAAGGGCCTGTTGGCGGCCCTGAAGCCGGAAAATAAGGAAAAATTTTAGGGAAAACGCATTTCGTGCTTGCAAACCCCCGAAAAAACCGCTATTCTATGCGGCGTAGCAGGGCATATCGTCCTTGCAGCAAAAAGGAAAAACATCACATGGCTAAGAAAGAAATCGTCCCGACCACCAAGAGTGGTATCATGGTCGCGCTCGCGGAGGCTGCCGGCATCACGAAGAAGCAGGCTGTCGCCGTGTACGAGAAGCTCCTTGACCTCGCCGTCAAGGGTGCGAAGCAGGAGGAGAAGGGCTACATGCTCCCTGGCCTCGGCAAGCTCGTCAAGAAGCAGCAGGCCGCTCGCACGGGCCGCAATCCCGCGACCGGCGAGACGATCAAGATCAAGGCGAAGAAGGTCGTGAAGTTCCGTCTCGCCAAGGCGTGCAAGGACGCCGTCCTCGCGAAGTAACTTCGCGTGCGACGATCTGTCGAAAAGGAGGCTCGGCATTGCCGAGTCTCCTTTTTTTTGGTACAATGGGCGCTGAGAAAACAAGAGGCTCTTTGAGATGGTCACACGTAGACAAAGCCGCGAATGGGCTCTGCAGATGCTCGCCCAGTTTGATTTGAACCCGCCGGAGTCGGTCGATTCCGCCATCGCCGATTTCTGGGATCAGCAGGTGCGCCTGGAATCGGACGCGCTGGCTGCGGAGGAGCGCGGAGCGCGCGTGATCTTCACGTCCACCGATCCCCGCGAACTTTCGTCGCTCGCCACTGCGCGCGAGTTCGCCGAAGTGCGCGCGCGCGGCGCGTGGAAAGACCGCGACGCGCTCGACTCCGCGCTTGAACCTTATCTCGAGCACTGGTCGCTGTACCGTCTCGGCACGGTCGAGCGCGCCGTGCTGCGCCTTGGCGCTTGGGAGCTGCTGAACTGCGACGATATCCCTACGCCGATTGTGGTCAACGAGGCGGTGGACCTCGCGAAGTGGTTCTCGGAGTCGAAGAGCGGACGGTTCGTGAACGGCGTGATGGACCGTTTCGCCAAGGCAGTGCGCGCGGAGGCGAAGCAGAACGCTCCCGAAAAGGAGACCTTTACGCCGTGACGGAAGTCGACTACATGCGGCGTGCAATCGCCCTGGCATGGCGGAGCGCGGGACACACGCGCCCCAACCCGCCTGTGGGCGCAGTAGTCGTCAAGGGCGGCAAGTTGATCGGCGAAGGGCGCCACCGCCGGTGTGGCGGCGACCACGCGGAAGTCGCGGCGCTGAAGAACTGCAAGGTCTCGCCGAAGGGCGCTACCGTCTACGTGACGCTTGAACCATGTTCAAAGCCCGGTCGCGTGGGCGCGTGCTGCGACGCGCTGATCGCATCCGGCGTGAAGCGCGTGGTGTGGGCGTGCGCCGATCCGAATCCTACCAATCGCGGGAAGGCCGCGCGTGTACTGCGCCGAGCCGGCATTGAGACGGCGCATAGTCTCTGCGAGGATGAGGCGTTTGACGTGATCCGTCCTTTCGCGAAACACGTGACGACGGGACTGCCGTACGTGACCGTGAAGCTCGCGATGTCGCTTGACGGCAAGATCTGCGATGACTGGGGCGACGCGAAGTGGGTGTCGAGCCCGCGCGCGCGCAAGGCGACGTGCGCGCTGCGTTCGCAAGTGGACGTGATGCTCGTGGGCGCGGAGACAGTGCGGCGCGACAATCCATCCCTGCTTGCGCGTCCGCGTTCTAACCCCGACCTCTGGCGCGCCGTGGTCTCGCGCAGCGGGAACTTGCCCGCAGAGGCGCAGGTGTTCACCGATGCTGCGCGGGCGCGCACGCTCGTCTACCGCGACGCGGCTGAGGCAGTGCGCGACCTCGGCAAGCGCGGTTTCATGCATGTCCTCTGCGAAGGCGGGCTCGTGCTCGTGCGGTCGCTCGCGGAGGCGGGGCTGGTAGATGAATGGATCACCGTGCTCGCGTCCAAGGTGATTGGCTCGCGCCGTATCGGCGACGCCGTACCAATCGGGAGGTGTACGTGTTTACAGGATTGATCCAGCGCATCGGCACGGTGAAGCGCGTGTCGCGCGGACGCGGCCTCGTGCTTGAGTTTTCGTTCGAGCCGTGGGCCGAGCCGCTCGTGAAGGGTGAGAGCGTAGCGGTAAACGGTACGTGTCTTACGGTGGCGGACTGCGACGCGACGCGCTTCACGGCCGACGTGTTGCGCGAGACGGAGGAGCGTACTGGGCTCGCAGAACTGCTTCCGGGTGCGCGCGTGAACCTCGAGCGCGCGCTCAAGGCTGGTGACCGTTTCGGCGGACACGTCGTGCAGGGACATGTGGATGGTCGTGGCACGCTGATCAAACGCGAGCAGAAGGGGCGTGACTTCGCGCTTACGTTCAAGTGCCCGCGCGCTGTGGCGGCGGCGAGCGTGTTGAAGGGATCGATCGCGGTGAACGGCGTGTCGCTCACCGTGAGCGGTCTTGGCGATGATTGGTTGCGCGTTGATGTGATTCCCACCACGGCGGCCGAGACGAACCTCGGCGCGTTGCGTCTGGGCGACCGCGTGAACTTGGAGAGCGATGTGTTGGGCAAGTACGCGATCCGGCGCGCGGAGAGTGAATCCGCCGAAGAGACGGAAGGCGGCGGACTTACGATGGAGATGCTGGAGGAGAACGGTTTCGTATGAAACGTATGCTTTCCACACTGTGGGTTGTGCTGTTGCTCGGCGCGCTTGGCGCTGGCGCGTGGTGTCTGCAGCGTCCGAAGGAGTCTGCGCCTACGGAGCAGGCGGTGCCGCCGCCTTCGCCGGCGGCGGAGCTGATCGTGGCGGGGCTAGGCGGTTTCCGGGGACTTGCCGCAGAGGTGATTTGGTTCCGTGCGGACCGTCTATGGGACGAAGGGCGCTACGGTGAGCTCGCGCAGTTGGCGAGCTGGTTGACGTTCCTTGAGCCGCACACGGCCGAAATCTGGTCATACGCGGCTTGGAACCTCGCCTACAACGTGTCGGTTGTAATGTCCACGCCGTCCGACCGCTGGCGCTGGGTGAAGGCCGGGCTGCGTCTTCTGCTCGACGACGGGCTGCGCCTGAATCCGTCAGATCCGGAACTTTACAAGGCGCTGTCCGACATGTTCCGCTTCAAGCTCGGCACGGACAGCGACGACGCCGCGTCGTACTACCGCGAGCAATGGAAGGCCGAAATCCTGTCCGCGCAGTCCTCCGGCGACTGGTCGTCGGTGCGCCTCGACCCGGAGACGATGCGCGCGGTCGACGCCGCGTATGGCGCGCAGGACTGGACGCATCCGTTTGCGAGCGCGCTCTACTGGGCGCATAAGGGCCTGCCGTGCGCGCGTACGCCGCACGCCCACGCCGAACTCCGCGAGGCAGTGTACTTGACGCTGATGCTGGAGGCCAACGCCGATCCGCGCCTTGCGCCACGCGCTCTTGAAGAGATGAAAGCCGCGCTGCGCGAGCATCCCAGCAACAACCTCCGCGAGCTTATCCGAGGCTTCAGCAACCGACACGGTTTGTCGTCAAAATGACAAGTTGCGGTTTGTGATTGACAAATCGCCCGCGATTCGGTAATATCTATCGCGTTCACGGTGATTCAGCGGGATCACCGAGGGCGGATTATTGTTTTTTGACAGAATAGGAGCGACCAGATGGCCATAAACAACGAATTGGCGGCGATTGTAACCTACATCGAGCGCGAGCGCGGTGTGGAGCGCGAAGACGTATTGACCTCCATTGAGGAAGCCATCAAGAAGGCCGCCGAGCACAATCCCGACGTTACAAAGGACTTGCGCGTGGTCATCAACCGGCGCGACCTTTCCCTCCACGTGTACGATACGGCGGTGGTGTCCAACGACCAGAAGGGCGCGGGCTTCATCTCCCTTGCGCGCGCGCGCCGCATCAAGCCGGACGCCGAGCTGGGCGAGAAGATCGAGATCGAGATGCCTGCCGCGCGCCTCGGGCGCATCGCCGCGCAGACCACGCGCCAGGTCGTCATGGGCAAGATCCGCGAGATTGAGCAGACCAATGTCTACACCGAGTTCCGCAACCGCATCGGCGAGATCGTGTCCGGCACGGTGAGCGCCGTCAACCGGCGCGACCTCTACGTGCTCGTTGGCAAGACCGAGATGCTGCTGCCGGGCAAGGAGCGCATCCCCACGGAGGAGTTCTCGGTGGGCGACTCCATCCGCGCCATCGTACACAGCGTGAAGCCCATGAAGTCGGACGCGAAGGGTCCATCCGTGACGCTCAGCCGCGCCTCCGCCGAGTTCGTGCGCACCCTGTTCCGCCTTGAAGTCGGTGAAATCTCCGACGGCGTGGTGGAAATCATGGGCATCGCGCGCGATCCGGGCTACCGCACGAAGCTTGCGGTGCGCACGTTGGACGAGAAGGTGGATCCCGTGGGCGCCTGCGTTGGTTTGAAGGGCGCTCGCGTGCGCAACATCGTTCGCGAGCTGAACGGCGAGAAGATCGACATCGTGCGCTGGAACGCGGACGTGCGGCACTACGTGGCGCAGGCCCTCGCCCCGGCGAAGCTTGAGAGCGTTGAGGTGGATCCCGACGGCGGCAACACGGTGCACGTGACCGTGGCGCCCGACCAGTACTCCCTTGCCATCGGCAAGCGTGGGCAGAACGTGCGCCTCACCTCGAAGCTCACGGGCTGGCACGTGGACGTGACGAAGGCGATTGCGTTGGCGAGCTTTGAGGACCAGAAGGCGGAGGCCATCAAGACGCTGGCGGACATGTTCTCGGTGTCCACGGCAATTGCCACGAAACTGGCGGACGCAGGATTCCTTACGGTTGAGGGGATAGTGGAAAGCGATGAGGAAGGGTTTATCGCGGCAACGGGCCTGGACGAGGTCACGGCGAAGGGACTCTACGCGGCGGCGCAGGCCGTCGCCGAGCTCACGGGCGTGGGATCGTTCGCGCCGGCGGAGGAAGAGGAGTAATTAGATGAGAGTCTACGAGTTCGCGAAGGAGAAGGGCATTACGTCCGCTGCGGTCATCAAGATGGCCGAGGCGAACGACGTGGAGGTCTACTCCGCCCTGTCCCAGCTGGAGGACGGCGACGTCGAGGTGTTGAGTCGCAGCCTTCTGCGAGGTGACGCCGCTGAGTTGAAGGCCGAGGCGTCCGCAGTGGCGGAGCGCAGCCGCGCCAAGGCGGCCAGGGCCGCCGCCGTTCAGGCGGAGAAGAACAAGGCGCAGGCAGAGGCGTTGGAAGCCGCTCGCCAGCGCGCGCTCGCCGCGCATGGCTTGAAGTCGTCCGCGAAGCCGGCACCTGCTCCGGCGCCAGAGAAGAAGAAGAAAGAGCCTGCGCTGGAAATCGGCGCAACGTTGCCTGAAATGCCCAAGGTGTCGATCCAGATGTCCGAGCCAGAGGAGCAGGAGATCGAGGACGATGACGTGGACGTGGACGAGGATGACGACGAGGCCGAGGTCGACGCGCGTGACTACCTGCACGGCAAGGACCTGCGCGAGCGTCAGTCCGCGAAGCCGAAGAAGGAGAAGGACAAAGACAAGGAGAAGGAAAAGGACAAGGAGAGGGACAGGGATTCTCAGAGGCAGCAGCCTGCAAGGCAACAACCTGCGCAGAGACAGCAGCCGATGCAGAGGCCGCAGCAGCAGCCCAAGAGGGGCGTGCCGCAGAAGCA
Organism: uncultured bacterium; assembly: GCA_902802945.1. Lineage (GTDB taxonomy): Bacteria > Verrucomicrobiota > Kiritimatiellia > RFP12 > UBA1067 > RUG572. The sequence continues at coordinate 38,029 of CADCOC010000032.1, forward strand.
GACTCCCGCCACTCCGGCGTCCAAGCAGCCGCCTGTGCGTCCTCCCAAGCCCGTCACCCGCGTAGGCGGAACCCGCGCCGGATTCTCATCCGTCTCAATGCGCACCGCGCGCACGATGGCCGGTCCCACGATTGCCACGATTTCAACTGGTTCGTCCCAGCCGCCTCCGCCGCAGAAGCCGACGATCTCGCTTTCCGTCTCGACGCGCGAGATCTCCATCCGCGGTGCCGTGGTGGTGAAGGAGCTCGCGCTCAAGCTGGGTGTGCGTCCGAACCGCCTGATCGCGGACCTCATGCAGCTGAAGGTGCTCGCCTCGATCAATCAGCGTGTGGAGCCGGACGTGGCCACGAAGGTGGCGCAGAAGTACGGCTACCGTGTGAACATCGAGCATGCCCGCGACGCCGCGAACAAGAAGCCCGTCCTCAAGGCCATCGACGCCGACGACGAGATTCCGCAGGACAAGCCCGAGCAGATGCAGCCGCGTCCGCCGGTCGTGACCTTCCTCGGCCACGTCGACCACGGCAAGACCACGCTCATGGACTACATCCGCCACACGAAGGTGGCGGCGGGCGAGGCCGGCGGCATCACGCAGCAGATTTCCGCCTACCAGGTGGACGTGCAGGGCCGCAAGATCACGTTCCTCGACACGCCCGGACACGCCGCGTTCAACGCGATGCGCCAGCGCGGCGCGCAGCTCACGGACATCGCCGTGATCATCATCGCCGCCGACGACGGCATCATGCCGCAGACCGAGGAGGCGATCAAGTTCGCCCGCCAGGCCGGCGTGCAGATCATGGTGGCCATCACGAAGTGCGACAAGCCCACCGCCAACCCCGAGCGCGTGAAGCAGATGCTCCAGAAGCAGGGCCTCACCCCTGAAGAGTGGGGCGGCGACATCGTGTGCTGCGCCGTCTCCGGCATCACGGGCGACGGCGTGGACCAGCTCCTCGAGATGATTCTCCTCCAGGCGGACGTCCTGGAACTCACCGCCAACCCGTCGCGCCGCGCGAACGGCTACGTGGTGGAGGCCGAGCTCGAGCAGGGCTTCGGCCCCACGGCGATGCTGCTCGTCACGGGCGGTACGCTCAAGGTGGGCGACGCGATCCTCATCGGCGAGCATTTCGGCAAGGTGCGCTCCCTCATCGACGACCACGGCCGCCGCATCCGCGAGGCGCCGCCCGCCACGCCCGTCAAGTGTACGGGCCTCTCGGGCGTGCCCGAGGCCGGCGCGGAGTTCCGCGTGATGCTCGACGAAAAGCGCGCGCGCACGCTCGCCGAGCAGGCCGCGCAGGCCCGCAAGGAGCAGGAGCTTTCGCAGACGAAGGCGGTCTCGTTCGACGACCTCCTCAGCAAGATGGACGCCAACGAGAAGCGCGAGCTCAGCGTGGTCGTGAAGTCCGATACGCAGGGCTCCCTCGAGGCGATCGTCGAGGCGCTCAACAACATCAAGAGCGAGAAGGTGTCGCTCAAGGTCATCGCCACCGGTACCGGCAACGTGTCGCTCACGGACGTGAAGACCGCCTCCGCCGGCAAGGCCGTGATCGTCGGTTTCGACATCGGCTGCGATTCGGGCGTGCAGCAGCAGGCCCGCCACGACGGCGTGCGCATCAACTCGTTCCGCATCATCTACGAGCTGATCGACCACGTGAAGCAGTGCATGCTCGACCTGCTCCCGCCCGAATACACCGAGAAGATCCTCGGCCACGCCACGATCAAGGCCGTGTACGACATCGGCAAGGTCGGCAAGATCGCCGGCTCCCAGATGCTCGACGGCAAGCTCGTCTCCACCGCCCGCTACCGCATTCTGCGCGGCAAGGAGAAGGTGTGGGAGGGCAAACTCCAGACGCTGCGCCACTTCAAGGACGAGGTCAAGGAAGTCACTGGCCAGCAGGAGTGCGGCGTGTGCTTCGCCGGCTTCGAGGCCTTCGCCGAGGGCGACACAATCGAGTGCTTCGCCATGGAAGAGCTGCCGAGGTCCCTCTGATGTCCGTCAACCGCCTAGAGCGCGTCAACGCGCTGCTGAAGCGCGTGATCGGCGAGGCCGTGTTCCGCGTGATGCAGACGGACGACGTGAGCCCCGGACTGATCACCGTGACGGGCGTGACCTGCGGCAAGGACCTGCGGAACGCGACCGTGCGCGTGAGCGTATTTGGCGACGAGGCGCTCCAGAAGCGCGCGCTCGGGCATCTTGTCCACCACGAACGCGAGTTCCAGCAGATCGTCAACCGCGAGGTGCGCCTGAAGTTCACCCCGCAGCTGCGCTTCGTCCTCGACCATTCGCTGGAGAAGGGCGACGAAACGCTCGCCATCATCAACCAGCTGGAGGCGAATGGCCAAGCTTGATTCCATCGCGATGCTCGCCGAGCTCGACGGTGCCGTGCTTGTGGACAAACCCGCGAACATGGCCTCCCACGACGTGGTGAAGGTCGTGAAGCAGCATTTCAACCTCGTGAAGACCGGACACGGCGGCACACTCGAGCCAAACGCCACCGGCCTCTTTATCCTGCTCGTGGGCGACGGCACGCGTTTCGCGTCCGACCTCATGGGCCGCGACCGTGCCTTCACGGCCACGATCCGCCTCGGGCGCGTCACGGACACGCAGGACCGCGAGGGGCGCACGCTCTCCGAATCCCCGTTCGACGGCGTGACGCGCGAGTCCCTTGAGGCGGCCCTGCCGGAGTTCCGCGGCGACATCTTCCAGACGCCGCCCGCGTTCAGTACGATCAAGATGACGGGCCATCCCGGCTACGACATCGTCGAGACGCCCGCCGACGAACGCACGGCGCGCCTCGTGCACGTGTACCGTCTCGTCGTCACCGAATTCGCCCCGCCGCTTGTCACGTTCGACCTCTTCTGCACGAAGGGCGTGTGTGTGCGCGCGCTCGCGCACGACATCGGCGCGGCGCTCGGATGCGGGGCGTGCCTTGAATCGCTCCGGCGCGTGAAGTGCGGTCCGTTCGACGTGGCGGACGCCATCTCGTTCATGGACCTCCTCAAGCTCGACGCCGTCGGCTTCCGCGAACGCGTGGTCCGTCCCGGCGGAGTGTACGCGCAATGAACCTTGCCGTCGGGTTTTTCGACGGCGTCCATCTCGGACACCAGCGCATTCTCGCGCACGCCGACGCCGCCCTCACCTTTACGAACCACCCCGCGACCGTCTACGCGCCCGACCGCGCGCCGCGTCTCCTGATGACCGCCGAGGAACGCCTCGCCGCCATCTCCGCGCTTGGCGTGGGTCGCGTCATCGCGCGCGATTTCACCCCCGCGCTCGCCGCCCAGACGCCGGAAGCGTTCGCCGAATCCCTCCGCCAGGAGTTTCCAGACCTTGACACCGTCTTCTGCGGACCCAACTGGACGTTCGGCGCGGGCGGTACCGGCACGGCGGACACCCTGCGCGCCCTCGGTTTCCGCGTGACCGAGGTGCCGTTTGCGACTTGGCGCAATGAGCCCGTTTCCTCCACGCGCATCCGTGCGGCGCTGGGCGAAGGGGACGTGTCGGCGGCGGCGGCGATGCTCGGCCGCCCCTACGCCGCTTCTGGGCGTGTCGCCCCTGGGAAGGGCGCAGGACGCCAACTTGGTTTTCCCACCCTCAACGTCATACCCGCGCTCGGTGAGCTTCCGCTCGCGCGTGGCGTCTATGCGGTCGATACGCCGCTCGGCCGCGGCCTCGCCAACTGGGGCGTCGCGCCCACGATGGGCGACCGCGCCTGGCCCGAACCTGTGCTCGAGGTGCATTTGCTCATCCCACCGACTATGCCTCCGCCAGTCTCCTTGCGTGTAACGTTTTCCGCATTCATCCGCGCAGAGCGCACCTTTTCCTCTGTCGCCGAGCTACAGGAACAAATCACCCGCGACAAACAGGCTGTAACCTCGGGGATCCATCGGACAGCACGAGCGAAAGATTGTCTCAGAAAGGAATGAGTAAATGAAACGATTCAAATGCATGATTATGGCTGTTGTGGCGACAGTTGCGACGGTGTGCGGTGGTGGTCAGGAAACGGGCTGCACGAATGCGGCAACGAACGCTGTTTTTCGCGTGGGGACGTGCAATGTGCGCGTTTGGTCGAAGAAGGATCTCGCGGAGGGTAATGTGTGGGACGAGCGCAAGGACGACCTGATTGCGCTCTCAGCCACAATCGAACTGCCGACGAATAAGACCCACTAATACGCTTGTGTCGCGAAATCGGCAAAATCAGATTTCGCGACATCGGTATTGCGTGTCCAAAAAGTATTTGCTATAATGCTTTCGTCTTCGGCAAGAAAGTGAAAGTATGTTTATAGGCAGAGAAGAGTATCTTGAAGATTTGGAGACGCTATGGCGTAAACACACCTGCTCTATCGTGTCGTGCAGGGGGAGACGACGTATCGGCAAATCCACTCTTATTCGGGAATTCGCACGCCGTACGGCCGATGTTTACATTGAGATTGAGGGCTTGCCGCCCAATTCCAAAGAAGAAGCGACTAAACTAGATGATGCCCGGCTCAACCAGATTCAACTGGACAATTTCATCTGAAGCGGAGATTGCTCATTGCATTGGCGGACGGGCCCAAATCCGGTGCCGAACTCGCAACCGCCATCGACGTGGGGAGGAACGGGCGCCTCTCGCGTATCCTGCGCGAGCTTGCAGAAGGCGGATTCATTTCGTCCGACGTGGGCAAGAATCCGGAGACGGGTGCGGAGTGTCGGGTCGGGAAGTATCGTCTTCGCGACAACTACACGCGGTTCTATCTCAAATACATTGCCGAACACAAGGGCGAGATCGAACGTGGCGTGTTCCGCTACATGTCGCTGGAGCACCTGCCCGGATGGAACACCATCATGGGGCTTCAGTTCGAGAACCTCGTCGTGAACAATGCCATGGAGCTTGTGCCATTTCTGGGGCTTGGAAACTCCATCGTGTTGTCTGCTGCGCCGTACAGGCACGAAAAGCTTTCGCGCGATGGGGAAAAACATGGATGCCAGATAGACCTTCTTGTCCAGACCGCTCGGACGGCGTACGTCGTGGAGGTGAAGCGAAAGAAGTCAATCGGTGTGGAGATAGAGGACGAGGTAGAGTCGAAGATCAAACGCCTACCCCTCCGGAAGGGCGTTAGTGCGAGGCCTGTCCTGGTCTATGACGGCGAACTGGACGGCGCAGTCGAGGGGAACGGATATTTCGATGCAATCGTACCGGCACGAAAACTGCTGGGACTTTGAAGAAGATGGAGGAAAAACAATGCAGAGCAGGAGAGGATTTCTAAAGGGATCAATGTTCGCCGTATGCTGTACGGCGGTCGGTGCCATTGTGGCAATCGGCGGGCAGGGGGCTGATAGCACTACCGAGGCGGCGACGCGCTGGCGTATCGCGGACGGCGGGAAGCGGATCGTGTGGGACGTTGCGCGCGACGCGCGCCTGCCGCACGGTGACCGGTTCGAGATGAGCGGGCTTCGGGCATCGCTCATCTTCTCCTACGACGTGGCGGGCGACAGATCGCTCGCGCTCGGACGCAAGGTCGTATGGCCCGCCTACCGCGTGCAGCCGAACAACACGCACGGCTCGTTCACGTACAAGTTCTCCGAAAAGAAGGTACCGCGTCTGACGGCGGACGGAAAGCCGTGCGGTGAGATCGTGGACGCGATTTCGTTCGACGGCGTGTGGCGCGCCGAGTCGCGTTCCGCCGACGGTTCGCTGCACATCGTCCGCTCCGTGTTCCCGTCCGTTGACAAGGCGGCCGCATTCGAGTGGATCGAGGTTGAGAACACGGGGCGCGAACCGCGCAAGGTGGGCTTCACGAAGGATTTTGCCGACTATGCCTTGGGCTGTACGGGACGCTACGAGGTGCGCGCGCAGGCGTTTCCGTCCGGCACGCGCGCACTCGCCCCAGGCGAGAAGGGCGCGTGGACGCTGCGTCTTTCGGCGCGGCGCGTGAACGAGCCGGATTGTCCCGCCGACGGTGCGGCGGAGCTGGCCGCCCGCGTGAAGCGCGTGGAGCAGTTGACGTCGCCGCTCGTCCTCGAGACGGGCATCCCTGAGATCGATACGGCGTTCCACTTCGCGAAGATCCGCGCCGGCGAAAGCATCTTTGCCACGCGCACGGGAATCGTCCATTCGCCCGGCGGCGGGTCGTACTACGCGGCGTCGTGGTGCAACGACCAGGTGGAGTACGCGAACCCGTGGTTCGCGTTCACGGGCGACGCCACGGCGCTGGAGGCGTCCATGAACGCCTACCGCCACTATGTTCCCTTCATGGGTCCGCGCTACGAGCCGATTCCGAGTTCCGTCATCGCGGAGGGACTTGACTACTGGAATGGCAAGGGGGACAGAGGCGACGCCGCGATGTTCGCGTATGGCGCCACGCGCTTCGTGTTGGCGGCGGGACGCCGCGACTGGGCCGAGGAGCTTCTGCCCGCAATCCGGTGGTCGCTCGAATACTGCCGCCGCCAGCTGAACGATGCCGGCGTTGTGAAGTCCAACTGCGACGAGCTGGAGCTGCGTCTCCCGGCGGGCGACGCGAACCTCTGCACGTCGTCGCTCTACTACGACGCGCTCCGACATGCCGCGATGCTGGAGAGGGAGATCGGCAACGCCGAGGCGGCGTCGGACGACGCGGCGCGCGCGGCGAAGATGTCGGAGGCGATCGAGCGTCACTTTGGATGCGACATGCGCGGCTTCCACACCTACCGCTACTACGAGGGTTGCAAGGTCTTGCGTTCGTGGATCGGCATTCCGCTCTGCATGGGCATCTACGGCCGCGCCAGGGGCACGACGGACGCGCTTTTCTCGCCCGCGCTCTGGACGGGCATGGGAATGCTCTGCGCGGAGGGTGACAAGAAGGGCGTGACATGGGACCGCAGCGTGTTGTATGCATTCCGCGGCGTGTTCGCGGCGGGGTTGGGCGACGACGTGATGGACAAGTTCCTCGCGTATTCGCGTTCGCGTCTTCTGGGCGAGCACGTGCCGTATCCCGTCGAGGCGTGGCCGGAGGGCGGCAAGCGCCATCTTTCGGCGGAGAGCGCGCTCTACTGTCGAATCGTGACGGAAGGTCTTTTCGGAATCAACCCGACGGGACTCGGCACGTTCAAGACCAACGCCAGGTTACCGAAAGGCGTGAAGTGCATGTCGCTCAAGAACATCCGCGCTTTCGGCCGCGTATTCGACATCGTGGTAGATGGTACTGGTACTCGGGTCGTTGAGGACAGAAAGTAGCTCGAAATGAAGTTTTATCTCGCCGAAAAGACGAGATAAAACTTCGGTTCGTGCAAAAAATATGTTGAACCAAAGTTTTATGTCCATCTGCGACATCAAGCCCGTTGAAATGACGAAGTGACGGCTTGACACCAAGGCGTGGGAAATGATAATATATGTGCGCACGTAAAAAAGGACTGCGCATATGAATATCACATTGTCTGCACCTCCTAATGTCGTCCAAAATGTGCGAAATTGGGCGGAAGAACGAGGTATCAGCCTCAATAGTTATATTCGCGATCTTCTGGTTGCGAAGGATAGGGAGATTTGTGCCGAGCGCAAATCTTTTGCGGATGCGTTCTACTCGTTCGCTCTTGCCAACTCAATAGAGATGGAGCCGGGCTACAAATTTAGCCGTGAAGATGCGACTGAACGTATAATGGCGTGTGACAGATGAGATTCCTTGATACAAATATCCTCGTCTATGCCGCAAGTCGTCAGGATTTGGGAAAACGCGACATTGCATTGGGCATTGTGCGGCATGCTCTTGAGACTAACAACGATGGAGTAATCTCGCTTCAGGTTCTGCAAGAGTTCACGAATGTAATGCTGAAACGTTCATTGGCGACGGACGAGCAGATTGAGGGGTACTACACGTATTTCTACAAACTTGTTAGAACAGAAGTGACGTCCGACATGCTACGTGATGCGATTCACATTAGAAGAGAATACGGCATCCAGTATTACGATGCCGTGATGGTCGCCGCCGCCAAGAAGATTGGGTGCCATGAAATTGTCACGGAAGACCTAAACGATGGACAGGTCTATTGCGGCATGGTGGCCGTGAACCCGTTCAAGGTGGGGGATGGAGAATGAAGCCCGATACGCATAGAATCGTACTCGTCGGCACGTACCGGCATGAGAACGAGGCGTGGATACGCGAACGCAGGCTCTACAGTCTCGGCGATGCCGCCCTACCGTTCCACCGGAACATCAGTAGTATTGTGCTTTTTGCAGAGGGGCATTCCAATTTTGCGTTCAAGGCAAAGTTCAAGGACGTCGTCAATGGTGAGTGGTTGAAAAAGAACGGCTATTCGCTTGCGGCGAAGCCACATGGAGAGAAGTACGCCCTCTACGAGCTTTGCGAGGAATCCACGCCCGCGAAGCTGCTTGGCCGCAAGACGGCCGAGGTGTTCGTCAGTTCGTCGCGCTGTCCGTGCGTGAAGATTGACGAGGTGTTCTATTCCAAACCGTACCCCGTCACTGGCGGCAGGTCGATGCCCTACATATTTGACTGCCTCAAACCCTACTTCCGCAAGTGGAAATCGGCCACGACATTCAATCCGGTGCAGAGTAACTTCTTGAAAGCCTTGTTTAGTGTTGATTGCCAACCTAAACGGAAATCTGACGGAGACAATGGAACCTTAACCTGTCTTGATTTCTTTGCAGGAAGTGGACTAGTGTCTGTAGCTTTGTCTGACTTTTTCAAAACGGTTTGGGCTAACGACATAAGCCCCAAAAAGGCACAAGTGTTTTCAGCTAATATTGATTCAAGCGTTCTCGAAGTAAAATCGATTGAGGATGTTCAAGGATCATTACTGCCGACTGTGACCTTGTCGTGGGGGAGTTTCCCTTGCCAAGATCTTTCTTTGGCTGGGGACATGAATGGATTGTATGCTTCGCGTAGCGGACTATTCTGGCAATGGCTACGGGTGATGGATGAGATGAAAAGTAAACCGCCGATAGTTGTTGCGGAAAATGTTCTTGGGTTGGTTTCTGCTGAAAATGGGAGGTATTATAGGATGGTCCATGAGGAGCTGGCTCGCCGTGGATACAATGTTGGTGCGATAATGCTTGATGCACTCCATTGGGTTCCTCAGTCTAGGAAAAGAATCTTTGTGGTGGCCGTTAGCAAGGAGATTCCAATTCAGGGGTTTCTGGCCAAAGGACCGATATGGTGTCATCCCAAACCGATTGTAGATGTTGCATCAAAAGTCAAGAAATGGCACTGGTGGTTATTGCCGGAACCAGCAGCCCGAAGGATACAGTTGGATGACATAATAGAATTTGACGCTCCTTGTGATACCATAAATACTACACGAAGCAAGTTGGATTTAATACCGGAGAGTAAAAGGAAATGGATTGAGCGTACTTTTCAGGATAGAGACGTTGTCTTTACTGGGTACAGAAGAACACGTAATCACAAGCAAGTTCTTGAGATTCGAACAGATGGTGTCGCTGGATGTTTGCGAACACCGTGCGGTGGTAGTAGTCGGCAGATTATCTTGATCTGTCAGGCCGGACGGATAAAAACCCGCTTGTTGACTGTTCGTGAGGCGGCGAGACTAATGGGCGCTCCTGATTCATTTGTAATTCCAGGAACGTATAACGATGGGTATATGGCGATGGGAGATGGTGTAGCCGTTCCTGTCGCTCGCTTTCTTGCTGAAAAACTTTTGTCACCCATAGCCAATCAAGTAGCATGAAAAGGATGTGGTATGAACTTTAATGCATTGTCTTCATTTTTTAAGGCAAACAAAATGGGTTCAAAGGGATCCTTGTGCGTTGGACTTGCCATTTCGCGCGAGGCAAGGCGAACCGGACTTCCGCTGAATTTTGAATCGATTTTGACGGAGAACCGCGGCCAAGTTAAGGTCTTGGGTAAGGCCAGTATACAAAGAATACTTGCGGACTATGGAATTGAACGCGTATTGGCCGAGGAAGGTGGTCGAACCAGTCGTGGCAATGTTGGGCTGTCAGAAAGATATGTTGAGTTCTTGAATAGGGGGAACTATTCAATTGAGGACTTGCAGGCAATTGAAGAATGGTGGGTGAAAAAGGTCAGGCAGTTTTTCGCTGCGAAACCGCTTTTGATGAAGTTGGATCAATCAAAGTCAATGAGGGCATTGATTCGAGATTTGTTGTCAACAGCTGAAAAGCGTCAGGCTCAAGTGCGAGGAAGCACAATTGTGGGAACGGTTTTGCAGCACCTCGTGGGGGCAAAGTTGTCATTGCTGATGCCTGTCGCTCCACAAATGCACGGGGCATCGGTTGCTGATGCCGTTTCCGATAGGGGTGGGGACTTTGTACTGGAGGATGTTGTTATTCATGTTACTAGTGCTCCAGGTGAGGCTGTCATTAGGAAGTGTATACGGAATCTGGATGACGGGAAAAGACCTATCCTTATTACTACCTATAAGCGTGCAACGCTTGCAGAGGGACTTGCTGACGCTGCTGGAATCATAGATCGTGTTGACATATTTGATATTGAACAGTTTATAGCAGGTAATCTCTATGAGTTAGGTGGTTTCGCTAAGAATGGACGTGGTGCCACGGCTGAACGACTTATTGCTGCCTACAACAATATAATAGACGCTAATGAGACAGACCCTTCTCTTAAAATCCAACTGGGAGCTTGAATGTATCGGGAGGAGCCGCTATGAAAGGATATTCCGATTATAGGAAGGATATAATGAAAGGATAAAAATGGTGAAAATGAAAGTAGTTTCAATCGCGCTTGCGGCTGCGGTTGTGGCCGGGGGCTGCGGTACGGCGAGTGTGCCGCATGGCGTAAGCGACGGGCAAGGGACTGCCCGACCTGTCGAGGCGGCGAAAGCCGTGTTTCGCGTGGGGACGTGCAATGTGCGCGTATGGTCGAAGAAGGACCTCGCGGAGGGAAATGTTTGGGACGAGCGCAAGGATGACCTGATTGCGCTTCTCCGTCGGCTGGACATGGACGTGTTCGGGTTTCAGGAAGTTCATGGCCGGCCATACCGCGAATTGTGCGCTGGACTGAAGGAGTGGGAACTCGTGGATGACTACGATGTCTCCACGCCCGTAGCCTACCGCAAGAGCCGCTTCGACCTCGTGAAGAAGGGCGTGTTCTGGCTGTCCGAGACGCCGGACGTTCCCCGTTCAATGGGATGGGGTGCGAAATACATACGTCCGTGTCTGTATCTGCTCCTGAAGGACAAGCGGTCGGGACGCAAACTCTGTTTTGTGAACACGCACACGGATCACATCGCCGTGAAGGCGCGGGTCGAGGGCATGAAGCTCATCATGGAGCGCATGAAGTCATTCAGCGAGGGACTCCCCGTTGTGTTCGTGGGCGACCACAATGACGGACCGAAGTCCGAGATGACGGCGATCGCGCGCAAGTTCCTGAAGGACGCGCGCGACATCTCCGAGAAGAAAGATCCCGGCCCGATCAATACGTACCACGCCTTCGGTCGGGCAAAGCCGAGGGAGCGTCTGCGCGTCGACTACATCTACGTCTCGGACGGCATCCGCGTGCGCGACTTCGTGACGCACGACGACAAGCGTCCCGGAACGGACCGCTATCCATCAGATCACTATCCGCTCTCCGCAACGATAGAACTTTGACAAAATCAACTTCCTTGCCTTCTCTGAGAGACAGGTTTTAGTCGCACGCCAACGGAAATTTTGATATAATGTGCGGCGATGAGACCGATAGCCACAGCAAGAGTTTCACACGCGATTTTCTCTAAAGAAAGAGAGCAAATATGAAAACAAAGACAATTCGTGCCGCGCTTGCGGCGATCTGCGTGGCGGCGGCGTTGCCGTCGTTTGCCGATACGAACATCACGGAGTACGTGAAGCTCACGGAGGACGCCGACTGGTCCTCGCTCGGTACGGTGAATATCGTCGCCGACGCGGGCATCCACCTCAACGGGCACAACCTGACCGTCGCGGGATTTACGGGCGCCGGCTCGATCTACTCGTCCGCGCTTCCGCCTGGCTACGCGGAGCTGGAATACGTTTATGCGGACGCCGGGCAATACATTGATACTGGTATAAGACCAGACGGGGAAAGCAAAATCGTCGCGGACGTAACATACACCGGGAACACAGGTGCAAATGTCTGGCAGCCGCTCATCAGCGCGTCAAACGGCGGAAACAACAACATCTATGGTGTGTGGATATGGCCGGTGAGCAATGTCTCAAAATGGTCTGTTGCATACAATGGCGTTGATCATTATTCTAGTTGCACGGTTGCAGCCAACACGCGGTATGCCATCGAGGCCACCTGGGGGCCGAAATCGGCCAACCGAACCATGAAGATAAACGGGACGAGCTACACTCTCAATAAAACAAGTGACAAATCAACTGTGACGGTTGCGCAGGCGATGTTCCTTCCTGCTAGAAATCGGGCAGGTGCGGTGGCGGAAAAGTCCAAGTTCAAAATCTACTCCTTCTCGATCTACAAGCCACAGACAACTCTCGTGCGCAAATATATTCCGGCGAAGCGCCTGTCAGACGAGGTGTCTGGCCTCTACGATACGGTGAGCGGGAAGTTTTTCCCGAGCGTGTCCGAGACTGCATTCGCCGAAGGTCCTGAAGTCGGGAGAAGTGGCGGCGAACTGCGCATCAACGTGGCGAGTGGCACGTTCCAGAACTCCACGGTCGCCATTTCCAACTCGGTGAAAGTGGTCAAGCTTGGCGCGGGAATGTACACCTCCAACAAACGGCAGAATTACAGCGGTGGCACGGACGTGAAAGCAGGGAGGATCAGCTTTTTGCGTACCGCATCCACAGCCGATTCCAACGGGTTCGGCACGTGGGGTTCGGCCATCAACGTCGCGTCCAACGCACAGGTTGTCATCAATGCCGACTATCAGACGCTCAACGGCTACAATGTGACGATTGCCGGCGACGGCCCGGACGGCAGCGGCGCAATCTACGGGAACGCCAGCGGGAGCCAGACCGCGTGGAATTTTTCATACATCGGGAGCCTGACCCTTTCCGGCGATGCGTCGATCAAGACCATTGCCGACGACGCCTTCGATCTCAACCTCAACAGCCAGGGCGTCGACATTGCGCTCAACGGCCACACGCTGACGGCCAACGGCTCCGCGCGGTTCATCGTCTGGAGCGCGCACGTGGTTGACTCTGGCCGGATCGTGTCGAACATCTCGCCGGGGTCGAACGGCGCGAACAGCTGCTTCTACACGCACGGCAACGGCGTCTCGGCCCCGCTTGCGGACTTCGAGGTCGCGCAGGGCAAGGCCCTCGGCGGCGAGCAGCCGATGACGGTGAGCAACCTCGTGATGCGCGGGGCGTACTATCCGCGCAACGGCGCATTGTACAACGTGACGGTTCTCGGGCGCTACTCGCCGAAGAGCACCTGCGGAGGCTTTCCGAAGGTCACGCTCGGCGACGCGACGCACCTCTCGCCCGTGTTTGACCTGTCCGACCGCTCGTCCACATACGACGGAAACAGGGGAGTCGCGTTCGCCGAGGGTTCCGTCGTGACGGTTTACGTGGGCGCGCGGACGATCAACGTCGGCGACAAGCTTGTTTCATGGAGCAGCCAGCCGGACCTTTCCATTTCCTTCTCGCTGACGGGCGACGGCTGGACGGCGGAGGAGCGCGAGATCGCGCTTGCCGCGCGCGGGGACGGCCTCTACGTGAAGACGACCGTTGCGCCGGCATACGCCACGCTTGACGTCGCCAACGACGAATGGCAGTTCTTCGCGGCGGACGGCACGCCGTATCCCGATGAATGGACCGACGGCGTGACGAGCGACATGCAGGTACGTTTCTCATCATACGAGGAATACGTTGCTATCAAGGCGAAGGGAGTGTCGCCCTCGATGTTCGTCATGACGGGGTTCACAATGCCCGAGGGACTCGGCGAGGTCGATGCGACGGTGGGGATGGTTTACCAGTTCGACGAAGGCATTGTGATCGACATAAAGGGCAATTCGCTCAAGTTTCCGTCCAGCATGATGTTCGGCGACAAGGCGTTCACCGTGACGTCGTCGGTCGCTGGCGGCGAGGTCGTGATCGACGTTCCAAGCGGAACGTCGCGGAACACGTCGATGACGCTTTCGGGCAGCCTGAAGGTGACGAAGAAGGGCGCGGGCACGTTCGTCTCGGCGTTGTCGCAGACGTACACGGACGGCACGGACGTGGAGGCGGGAACAGTGCGTCCGCCGGATTCCCCCGCAGACAATAACTACACCTACAGCGGCGACACCTTCGCGGCGTTCGGCACGGGAATGGTGAACGTCCTGACCGGCGCGGCATTCGACGTGCGCGGCAACTACGGCTACACGAACGTCGTCCTCAAGGGCGGCACGATCGCGAACACGCTGCGCTCGATGGGCCAGACGGCGAAGCCCGGCGTGTTTGCGGCGTCGCTTGCCGATTCCGATACGTCGTACCTCAACATGTACTTCGGCGGAGACGCCAGCAAATACAACATGATCTACGGCAAAGCCGGCCTCGCCACCGATCTGGGCGGCAAGACGCTGGAGATAACCACGTGGAACAACCTCAGCATCCGTTCCGCGCTGACGAACGGCACCATAGTGGCAAACGAAAAGGGCGGCTGGTTCATGTTCGATGCGGCACTCGACATGCGCATGACGAAATTTGTGTGTAACGGTGCTCTGCAGGTTAACGCCAATCTGGAAATAGGGGAATACGAGAACCGTGGCAACACGCAGTACATGCTCGGGTCGTCAAAGATGAACGTCCACCGCAGGTTCTGCCCCATCGCCAAGACGTACTTCTACGGCTGCACGATGCTTGGCGGCTGCACGTTCGACCTTTCACAGCGCGAGACTCTATTCACGACAAGCTGCACAAACCACCAGAACAAGGTTTACTCCGTTGCCTACGCGGACAACGCGACGATCAAGGTGAAGCTCGGCGAGCGGAAGGTCAGGAACGGGACGAAGATCGTCGGCTGGACGTCAAAGCCGACCAACAACGTGAAGTTCATCGCGGCGGAGGATGAGCGTCGACGCGCCTTCGCGATAAAGGACGACGGCCTTTACGTCTATAGCGGCTTCGTATTGATCGTAAAGTAGAAGTGTGCACCTACAGGAACCACAAGGAAACAGGTATGGAAACAAAGATGATTCGCGCCGCGCTTGCGGCGATGTGCGTAGCGGCGGCGGTGCCGACATTGGCCGGAACGGGAAAGTCGATCTCGATCAACTTTGCCGGGCCGAGGGATTCGACGGCGAATCCGGGCGATTCGGCCTTTAGCGCTGTGAGCGGTTCGGCGCTCTTTGGCGCGCTGCCCGTTGCAGGCGACAACTGGAACAATTTCCAGACGCATTCCTCCACGCACGGAAGCGGCGTGGCGGGCGCGTCGTCGATCAAGCTCAACGACGGCTCCGTCGCGGCAGGCGTATCTGCATCGTGGAACGCCAGCTGCACGTGGTCGGTAAGTACGAGCTCCACGACGGACAACATCTTCAACTCGTTTCTCGATGGATCTGCCGCGCAGACGCTGACTCTGTCGGGGCTGACGCCGGAAAATGGATTTCCTTCCACTTGCACGGTCTATATCTATTGCG
>CADCOC010000033.1 GCA_902802945.1 uncultured bacterium
AAAAAAGTCTTTAACACGAAAGCACTTGCACAGTTAAAGGACAAAATTGTTGCTGCCTATCAGATCCTGCATGACGTCGTATGCGGGAAACGCAAGATACCAGCTTCGAAGATGGCGTTGCTCGCGGGCGGTCTTGCCTATCTTGCATTGCCGCTTGACATTGTCTGCGACGTGATTCCGGTCATTGGACTTGTTGACGACGCGATTGTCCTGACATGGATATTCTCCCAGTGCGCAGATGTTTTCAAAAGCAGTCCCGCGCAGCCGCAGGATATGGTATACTCTTCGCCGTCAAAGCGAAAGGATAATTGAATGGAGAAATTGATTGACGCGCTGAAGACTAGCCACTGCACGGTCGCTATGACCGGTGCCGGCATTTCCACTCTATGCGGCATACCCGACTTCCGCGGTCCGCAGGGACTTTACAAGCAGCCGGATGCCGAACGCATCTTCGACATCGACTGGTTTGACCGCGACCCGTCCATCTACTATCGCGGCGCGCGCGAGCTCGTCTACGGCCTGCGGCAGTTCCAGCCCGGTCCCGTACACCTCGCGCTGAAGCACCTTGAGGACCTCGGCAAGCTCGCCGGCATAGTCACGCAGAACATCGACATGCTCCACCAGAAGGCAGGTTCGTCAAATGTGTGGGAAGTCCACGGCTCGGGCGTGTACCACCACTGCCGCCGCTGTGGGGACGAAAAGACGTTTGAGCAAATCTGCGCGATGCTCGACGCCGGTGCAGAAGTACCACGTTGCGCGTGTGGCGGACCCTACAAGCCCGACATCACGTTCTTCGGCGAGATGCTTCCCGAAAAGGCATTCGCCGCCGCGCAGGAACTCGCCATTCGTGCGAAAGTGATGCTCGTTCTGGGCACGTCGCTCACTGTGTTCCCGGCAGCGGGACTTCCCCGCCTCACGCTTCAGGCGGGCGGAAAAGTGTTCATCGTAAACGGACAGCCCACGCCGCTCGATGACTACGCGGTCGCACGCTACGACGATCTCCAGACCTTCGCGGACGCCGTCCTCGCGATGTGACCGCGCGTCAACGCGTCTCGTCAAGCGGTTCAGGCGTGCTGGACTTGAGGAGGCTTGCGGGGTTGGCGCGGATCTCGTCCGTGAACGCCCGCAGCCCGATCGAGGCCTCGCGCACGTTGTCCATGATTTCGCCCACGTTGCCCTTCTGCGCCTGGATAAGCGTTGTGATGTCCTGCAGAAGTATGTTTGCGGTGCCTGTCACCTCCACCACGTTGCTCCAGGCCGTGACGAAATCCATGCGATTGAGCTGGTCGAGAATCTGCGTGACCGAGTCGGCAGCGCTCTGGAGGAACGCAGGTGCCGGCGGAATCACGATGTGTTTCGGGCGCCAGCTGATCTTCTCGTCCTCGCGCTTGATCTTCGGGAAGTTGAGCTCGATCTTGGAGAGCCCCGTCACGCCGGAGGATGATACGGTGGCGTGCAGGCCGCGCTCGACAAGACGCGCGAGCGCCTCGTTAACGTGGGCCTCCTTGCCGCCGAAGCGGAAAAGTCGTTTGTCGAGTGCAAGTTCCACGTAGATCTGCCGGCGGTCGTAGGGGTTTCCGATGTCTTCGTACTCTGCGCCGATGAAGGAAATGCGTCGCACGGTCCCCACGTGTACGCCGCGGAAGTTGACGGCGCTGCCGACGTCTAGCCCTGAGACAGGATACGAGAAATGCGTCTCGGCTATGAACTCATGCCGCTCCGCGCCGAAGCCTCCGAGGTAGACGAGCGTGCCGACGACGAGGGCGATGCCGGCGAGGATGAAGAATCCGATTTTGGCGTAGTTGGGTTGACTGTCTGCTGCCATTATGCACCTCCACGTGTGAAGAACTGGCGGACAAAGGGATCGGATGACCCGTCGCGCAGGTCGGCGGGGCGTCCAAGTGCCACCATCGACTTGCGCGCGCGGTCGAACATCGCGCAGCGGTCCGCGATTTTGAAAATGCTGGGCAATTCGTGCGTGACGACAACGAAAGTGACGCCGCGCGTATCGCGCAGACGCAAGATAAGGTCGTCTAGCGCGCTTGAGGTGAGCGGATCGAGGCCTGCGCTCGGTTCGTCGAGGAAGAGAATCTCTGGCTCAAGGGCGAGTGCACGCGCAATCGCCGCGCGCTTCTTCATGCCACCGGAAAGGTCGTTAGGCATCTTCTCCGCCGCCTCGCGCAGACCCACGAGGTCGAGTTGCATGAGCGCGAGCGTGCGGCGCGCCGCCGCTGGGAGTCTAGTGAACTCCTCCAGGGGCAGCATCACGTTCTCGAGCACGCTCATCGACCCGAACAACGCGCCCGACTGGTACATCACGCCTATCTTCCGCAAAATGCGTTCACGGTTCGCGGAATTCATCTCCAGCCCCGCCACGGAGACCCTGCCTCCCAGAACGGGATTGAGTCCGATCAGGTGCTTCATGATCGTTGACTTCCCGCAGCCGCTGCCGCCGAGAAGCGCGAACACCTCCCCGCGCGACACGGAGAAGTTCACGTCATGCAACACGGGGACGCCGACATATCCCGCGTCCAGATGCTCTACCTCAATGACAGTATCGGCCATGCGTCACACTCCCAGTAGATAGCATACGACGGCTAGAAGCCCGTCGGTTACGGCGATGGCCACGATTCCTCCCACCACGGCAGCCGTGGCGGCCACGCCCACGCCGTCCGCCGTGTTGCGCGTGCGCATCCCCGCCGAACAACCGATGAGGCCCACGAGGAAACCGAACAGCGCGGCCTTTCCAAGTCCGAACACGATCATGAACAGCGACGCCGCAGAAGTCACGTGGCTCCAGTAGACGACCGGCGGAACGTTCATAAGCTGCAGCACGATCGATCCTCCCACAAGACCCGCAAGCTCCGCGAAGATCGTCAGCACCGGCATCGCGAGCGTCGCGGCCACAACGCGCGGCATCACGAGGAAGCGGACAGGCGGCAGGCCGAACGTCGTGAGCGCGTCGAGTTCCTCGTCCACCTTCATCGTGCCGATCTCTGCGGCGAACGCGCTGCCGCTGCGTCCGGCGAGGATGATCGCCGTCACGAGCGGACCGAGTTCGCGGAAGAGCCCGATCGCGATGAGATCAGCCACGTATACCTCCACGCCGAACGTCCTCAGCGACGCCGCGCTCTCGAATGCGAGGATGAGACCGAGGAGGAAACCAATCGCAGTGGTGATGGGCAGGCCGTCGAAGCCGGCCCGCTCAAAGGCGAGCGATGCGTCGCGGAAGCGGAAGCGGCGCGGGTGGATTATCATGGAGAGGGCGTTGGCGAACGTCTCGCCGAGGAACGTGCAGTTGGCGCGCGCGGACGCGCACCAGTTGCAGACGCCTTGTCCCACGGCCACGAGGAACGGACGGTGCCGGCGGTGCGCGGGCGCGGCGCCGTCGTATGCGTTGAAATCGTAGCGCGAGCGGATGGGTGCGAGCAGTCCATGCGGATCGACGGCCTCCAGCCGCGCGGCACGCGCGGCGACATGGCGGTCAAGCGCTACGAAGAACGCCTCGAACGCGGCCGTTACGCCTGTCAGCTCCGACACGTCCAGCACCACCACCTCACCCCCCCTCAGACGGTCCACGTGGCGCAGATCGCCCCAATGGCGGGCAATCGAATCCGCATCGGCGGCTTTGACGACGATCGGCTTCACTCCGCCCTCACCGTCACTGGAACGGAACCGATCTTCTTGATGGTCGCCGTACCGTAGCCCACATCGTCCAATACGGCCCCCTTCACGGTGGCCGTGTACTTCTTTGGCCGTCCCGCCTCAGTGACGGTGAATACCTTGAAACGACCGCGGAACGTTCCCACGCCGGACTTCGCAGACAACGAAAGCCCTGACGGGTTGCCGTATTCCGTCCGGACTTCGTAGGCGGAGTCCTCCGCGACGAACTTCACGCTATCTGTTTTCGGCGTGCGCCAGCTTCCCCCGGAAACGGTCACCGACACATCAGAAGGCAGCAGGGAATCGTCAATTCCCTCGATGTCAAAGTCCTCCTCAATCGAAAAAGTCAATGAACCGGCAATGATTCCCGATGCCCGTCCAGCCCCCTCCGCTGTCAACGATGCTACGAACGGCACGTC
Organism: uncultured bacterium; assembly: GCA_902802945.1. Taxonomy (GTDB): domain Bacteria; phylum Verrucomicrobiota; class Kiritimatiellia; order RFP12; family UBA1067; genus RUG572. The sequence continues at coordinate 4,083 of CADCOC010000033.1, forward strand.
CGGATTAGACCAGCTGGACAAGGCTGACAGCGAAACGTCCGAATCACCGGAGAACGTCAGGAGAAATCCGAAACCGCCTTTCTTGCCGCGATGGAGCTGCACTACCACAGGCAACGTGCAGCCGTCATCGGAGATTTCCATGCGGCCGGAATAGAACACCCTCGTGCCGTCTGGCATCGTCCCCGACACGCGGGCTTTGCCGTTATCCCTCACTTGCACGGACAGTCCCACATAACCATTGCCAAAGCTTGATTCGTCCGATTCCGCCTTCAGTGCCACAACGTAATTTCCCTTCCAGTCGTCCCCCATCGCCTTGGCCCTCGTACGGTCGAGATACGTTTTCTTGCCGGAAATGTCTCGCACGCCGACCACAGTGTAGTTGCCAAACGTTCCCTCCATGTTACTACCGCTAAGCGACACGTCAAGTTCCCGTTCGTCGGACTTCGTAGTGGCCGTCAAAGTACCTGAAAGGTCCTCCCCCAGCGTGCCCTTCAACTTAATTTTGCCCTCACCGAGCAGGACTAGCGTCGCCGTGGCCGTGACGTTCGTCTCCTCTTCCGCCCGGCTCCATCGTCCCTTGGACGTCTTCAGCAAGATTGTTCCTGCCACTTCCTCGTCGCCGTTCAGCAGATAGCCGTCGTATGAATGCGTCGTGGCAAAATTGTACTCCACGTCGGCGAGGCTGTCCGGGTCGTTGTCTCCCTGCCAGTGCGCGTAGAAAGAAAGCGGTTTATCCACGATTATTTCATCGACATCGTCATCCTCTATCTCCGTACCGCCATACGGCTTCGTGAACCAGCCAAGGAACGTGTACCCGTCTTTACCCTCCGGCTCCTCAGGAAGCGATCCTAATGCTCGACCGGGGACGTAGTACCAGACTGTATCCGAGTCGTTCCCCCCCTGCATGGTCCTGAACGTTACCCGATATAGCGGCTGCGTAACCCACGGCAGTACTCGCCTTGAATACGCGCCCTCCGGCCACGAAGCAAAAGCAACTCCCGTAGCCGCTTCAACGGCGTTCGTGGCATTGTCGACGTCATTTGCATTTGCGTCATTGCCAGCATCGCCGTTTCCGCTGGCTTCGTCGCCACCTGCAGATGCCACCGGTTGAGACGTCACCTCCTTCGTTGGCCAGCCTGACCTCACGCGCAGCACGCCTGAAATCAGGAAGGCAGACGCCCCAGCGTACAGCGCCACGTCAGCTTCCGGGCAGTCGCCGAGATAGCGCACGATCTTCAGATTCGGACAGTTCGTGAACACGTACGCGCCCATATCCTCCACGCTTTCGGGAATCGTTATGCCGGGCTTGAGGCCAGTGCAGCCTGCGAAGGCGCAGTTGCCAATCGACGTGACGCCGAGTGGAATCACTATGTTGGTCACCGAGGAACAGCCAGCAAACGCGCGTTCGCCAATCCTGTACACAACGCTGGATCCAAGCATGGAGGGAATCGTCAAAGTTCCCTTCAGCGACCCGTCCACCGCCGCAACGTAAGCGTCTCCAGACTTATTCAAAATCGTGGCGACACCGTTGGTCTCAGAATAATGCCAAAGCACACCGTCAACTTCCTGCGTGCGAATCGTGACAGGCAAGGTTTTCCAACATGCATAAAGCGTAGTCGTGGCGCCAACCGCCGTCAAGTTTGAGACGACGGCACGATCCGCATACGCCACGGCCCCCGTCGGCGACGTCGCCCATCCGGTGAAAACATAATCGCTGCGCGTAAACGTATTAGCGGCAAGAGCCTGCGCAACGCCTTTGGCGATTGTCTGCGTCGGCATCGTGCCCTTGCCTCCGTTGGAGTTGAACGCCACGAAGTAGGAGTTAGTCGCGACTGGCACATCGTTGGTTGGTGACGTCGGATTGGCCTTCCATTGGGCGTACAGCTTCCTGTAGCCCAAGCACACCTGCGTGTTCGTGGTGAGCACTATGCCGTTCGTCGCCGCAGTACTCCAGCCCGTATGCACGTAGTTCGTTCGCGTGGCCGTCGGAAATTCACCGTATGTCTGGCCAGGTTGATAGACCTTATTCGCCATAGACACAGTCCCGCCGTTGCCGTAAAAAGACACTGAGAAGTCGCCAAATTTGCCAAGCCGCACAGCGTAGCTCGCACCTTTCTTGTAATCGTCGGCAGCTATTCTGAGTACATAAGGAGTCGTTTTGTTGAAGGCAACGTCTTTTGGAGATGAAATGTTTATTTCGTCTACTTGCCCCATGTCCAGTAACGCACGAAACACAGCCCCCGTTCCCATGTTCGTATAGATCGCAGCGCGTCCCGTTCCATCACCTGAGCGAACCTGAAGCGAAACAATATGTTCACTTGACGCAGAAGAAACACGTCCCGTAATTGTCGCTGGCAGATCTATTTCACCGAGATGAACTATCTGACTATCCAACTTCACCGCATAGAAGTGTTCCTCCTCTGCCATAACGGCGAACGCCGAGGCGAATAGGAGTCCTGCCACGAGGAAGCCTTTCTTCATTGTCCTTCTCCTTTCGTCTCGGCGTCATGCCGCACTCGGCGGCCGTTATTTTTTCTGGAGGGCTTCCAGGAGGTTCTCCTTCACCGGCTCAGGGGCCTTGGCGGGTTCTTCGCCCGCAGACTCCCGAACCTTGGCGGCGGAGCGCGCCTCCTGTACCTTCGCGGCATCCCTCTCTTCCTTCTCCTTGCGGAGCTTGTCGATGAACTCGCGCCAGTCGACATCGCTCTCCTCGTGGCGTTTGATAGCCTCAAGAACGTCCTTCTGGTGTTTTTCGGCCCATTCGCGGCGCTCCTTCTCGGTCTTCTCCTCGATGTCCTTGATGCGCTTCTCCTTCGCCTCCTCGAGCTTCTTGCCCGTGGCGTGCTCCTCGTCCTGTTCTGCCCACTCGAGCGCCTGGCGGCGCAGCTGCTCCTTCTTCGTGATGGGATCGGCGAGCGCCGAGCGCGACCAACCGTTGTCGTCCCACGGACGCGTGGTGCTCAGCACCTTCTTGCGCCGGAGGGCCTCCGCCTGCGACGCCGCAGCGTCGTCGAGCACGTACGGGGTGATGAACACCAGCAGTTCGCTGCGCGACTCTTTTATCGATACGCTGCCGAACAGCCACTTGCCGATCCACGGTATGTCCTTCAGCAGCGGGATGCCGCTCTCGGACTGCACGTTGGACTTCTTCGTGAGGCCACCCATCATGATTGTCTGGAGGTTCTCCACCGTCACCTCCGAGGACATCTTGCGCGTCGTGACGGTCGCGTACGGATCCGTGCCGCCCGACTCGTTCGGCACGTTCTGGTCCGCGCCCTGCGTCTCGAACTTCTCCTCGATCTTGAGCATGACGGTGCCGTTCTTGTTGATGTGAGGCGTCACCTTCACGGTAAGGCCGATGTCGCGCTTTTCATAATTGCGCACCTGCGTGCCGGAGTAGGTGGAGCCCGAGTACTGGTAGCCGCTGAAGAGGTAGATCATGTCCGTCGCCTCGATCGTGGCCTCCTTGTTGTCGAGCGTCATGAGAACCGGCGAGGCGAGCACCTTCGAGCGGCTGTCGCTCTTCGCAGCCTGGATGATGGATGCGATGTTGAGCTTGTCGCTCTTCAGCAGGTAGTTCACGCCGCCGCCGATCGGGTTTGCCGCAGTGAGGACGGCCTCGTTGGTCGATGCGTTGACAGCTGCGTTCATCAGCGTACCGAGCATTGACGTGCCGGATCCGCCGCCGCCGCCGAGCATGTAGCTGCCATTGTTGTAGAAACCGTCGCGGGTCAACTTCGTAATCGTCTTCATGACGGGGTTCTCGGAAACTTCCGCCGTCTGCTGCATAATCGTGTTTCCGTTGTCATCCGTCCCCTCGTGCCAATACAGCTTGCGCCCATAGGAGTCCGTCGCCTGGACCTGCTGAGTCGTCTTCTGCCGTCCACGCTGGACCCAGTCGACGCCCGTCTGGAGGTCGTCGCCCAGTTCGACCTGGATGATGACGGTCTCGAGCAGCACCTGGGAGAGCTTGATGTCCATATCCTCGATCACGTGAAGGATAAGGTTCATGTCCTCCTTGCGCGCCTTCACGACGATGGCGTTGAGGCGCTTGTCGGCAAGTATCTTGACGGTGTCCTTGTTGAGCGCGCCAAGATTGGAGTTGGCGGCGGACGAAGTTGGACGCGGAGGCGTGATCCCCGGACGCGCACCCTGGGTGAGGTTGCGCGTGGCCGCGCCGGCGCGGTTCGCGTTCGCATTCTGGTTGTTCTTGGACTGGGTCGTACTCGACCCGATGAGGTCGTTGAGCATCGAGGCCACCTCTTCGGCCTCCGCATGCTTGAGTTGGTGTACCTTCACGGTCTCGTCTGGCTCAGTCTCCACGTCCAGGCTCTCAATGATCCTCTTGAAGAAATTCCAGTTGGTCTTCGAGGTTATGACGATTAGCTTGTTGGAGCGGTCGTCGGCCACGATCAGCACCTTGCCGCGGATCATGCCGCGGTCGGCGTCGGAGATGGCCGCAGTGAGCACCGCGTTGGGCGTGTTGACAGGCTGCTCCGGCTTGTTTATGCCTGGTCGGTTGTTGAGGTTGAGAAGCCGATTGGGCTGCGGTGGCGCCGTCGGACGCGAAAAGCCCGGCCCACCGCTGGACTTCACGGATGCGGCAGCTTTTTGCGTGTCCTTCTCAGATGCCGTGACGATTTCCTCCAGACGCGCCTTGATTTCAGACGCGACTGCAAACTTCACCTCGTGAACGTACACCTCCTCGAGGACAGGGTTCGGCACGTCGAGTTCCTTGATTATCTCGAGCATGCGGTTGACGTTCTCCTGCGTATCGGTGACGAGGATCGCGTTGTTGCGTTCGAACACCTGGAATTGGCCTTTTTCATCCATGAATCCCTTCAACGCCTCCTGCGCCTCAGCCGCAGTGATGTGGTCCAGCCTGATGAGCTGGCTGATCACCCGGCCCTTCTCGGGGATGCCGTTCGTCGAGACGTTCATCAATGTGCGGATACCCTGGGTGCGAACGGACTTGCGCTCGAAGGCGCGCAGGAAGTGCTTGTCGAACGGCTCGATCACCACGCCGTTCATAACGAGCGCCGCCTCGATGGCCAGGAGGTAGGACTCCTTGTCGAGCTCGAGTCCGTTTGACGTGAGCGTGATCTGCGTCTTTGGGAGGTTCGGCGCGGGCAGCAGCACCTTTTCGGAGAGCGACGCATACTGCATCAGCACTAGATCCAGCGGCGCGTTCTCGAAGTTGAGCATGGGTACGCCGTTCGTGCCCTTCGGAATTTCCTTGAGCTGCTCGGAAATCGGCTTCGCCTCGGTCTCAGGCTGTGCCGTAGCCGCTGGCGCGCCGGGTCTGCGGAACCTATTGCCCGGACGCAACAGGCCCGGTCTACGGGCAGGCTGCATCTGGGCAAACGTCACGGCCGAAACCGCGGACAGCACTGCAATGGCCAGAAACTTCTTGATGTTCGTGTTCATAATATCCAGGTTCCCTTCACTTCGTCTTTTCCTCGGGCACGTCGCCCTTCAGGTATGCGCAGGTAAGCACGAGCTTGCCGTTAAGCGCGCCGGGATTCTTCGGACGCACGCTGATCTCTAGTTCACGCACGTCCATCATCGCATCCGTTGACTTGTTGACGGCGTATAGAAACTCCACCAGTCGCTGCAGGGAGGTGTTGTCGTATCTCACGGCCACGGGCATCTCCCAGACGCCTCCGTGGTCCTCCTATGTCTGCGACGCCTTCAGGCCCTTTCCCACGCTCACGTGGTATTCCGCGGCAAGGCGCTCGATGATGCGCTCCCAGCGCGTGGCGGGCATCTCGGCCTCGTCCACGAGCGGCATGCGCAGACGCTTGGTCTCGGCACGCTCCTCCCAGAGTGAACGGTCTTCGATGAGGGCCTTTTCGCGGTTGGTCCGCGCGAGCTCCTTCTTATAGTCTTTGCGCGACCTTTCCCATGCATCCCTGCGGCCGGTGAACCACATAAGCGCCGCAAGGGCGTATAGCGCCACCACGACCACGATGGCAATGACCATTCGGTCCCTGCGCGACTTTGCCCCGGGCATTGTCATTTCGACCTCCCTTTCTCGGCCTTGTCCTCTTCCGCGACGGGGAACTTGGCCTCAATGGTGAACGGGAAGAGCCCGTCGCGGTTCTGGCTTGAATCCGACGGCTTCACCTCCGAAAACAGCGCCGGTGCGTCCTCGTCCGTCTCCACCTCGCCGTCTTCGCTGACCTTGGCGACCTGCGTGGCGCGGAGCGCCTGTTCCAGTTTTCGCCAGCTTTCGCGCTCGGACGCCTTGCCGCGCACAAACACGCCGTCGCCGCGGCGGAAGCGGAAGAAGTCGAACGTCATCCCCTCGTCATCAGGCAGGCTGTCCGATACGAGCTTGAGCATCTCGAGCGCGCATGTGGACCGGTCCTCGTAGCGGTCGATGAGCGCCACGCGGTTCGTCATGTCCAGCACCTCCTTGTATGCGCGCGCATGCGCCCCCTTGCGGAGGTCCTTCTGGTGGTCCCGCATCTTGTTGTACACGATCTCATAGCCGAACAGCACGCCCATCACGACCGCCCACAGCCCGATCGCCACGGCAAGGAACACCTTGAGCTTGCCGCGGAAGCGGGACTCCGTCCGCGCCTCCGCCCAGTCGGCAGGCGTCACGTCGAACGTCCCGCCCTCGGCCTCGCGCTGCGCACAGCCCTCCACGCCGGCGGACGGGTTGTCCACGATCAGCGTGCGCACCGGACCGAACACGGAGAGACGCGCAAGCACTTCCTTGTCCGGCAGCCCGAATCCGCACACAGCGACGTCACCCACGTCCGCCCCGCCCGCATCGCACGCAAGCAGGCTCAGAGTGACTTCTCGGACAAGCTCCGCCGACGATCCCACGTTGCCGATGCCGCGCAGCTGCACGGGCGCGCCGTCGTCAAGCACCGCGAGGTCCCAACCGTCGCCCAGGTTCAGCAGCACGAGGCGGCGATGCGCCTCAACTTCGCTCAGGCGCGGCCAAAGGCTGCGCAGCCAGCCGAGCGCCGTCGCGTCAGTACGCGTCACATGCACGCGGGCGGCTGCGAGCGCAGCGCCGATCTCGGACGCAGCAGCCGTCGGCAATGCCGCGGCAAGCACCTGTATCTCTGAATCCGTCTCGGCCACGACCTCAGCCGCAGGCGCAAGATCCTCGTCGGGGAACGGCGATATGCCGTCCAGCTCCAGCTTCGCCGCGCTCAGCAGCTCGTCGCGCGCCTCCACGGGCATGCGCACGCCCTTCACCAAGAGCTTAGAAAGCGGAATCGCCAGCGAGAACTCCGACTGTTCGAAATGCTTCGCCGCAGCTCGCAGCGCGCGGGCAAGCGGCTTGTCCTCCTCCGCCACCGCCTCCACAGGCGCTTCTTCGGAGAAGTCGGCAGAGGTGGCAGGCTGATCACCTATCGGTGAGGCGGGCAGAGTTTCGGTCGGGGTGGCGGGCGTCTCGCCCGCAGATGCCGCTGCGGACGTCCCGTCCGCAGCCCCCGCCACGAGCGGCCAAGACTCAACTTCGGTGCACACGAACGCGCCGTTCCGCTCCTCGAGCCGAACGCCGCGCAGGTATGCGCCTTCGATGCCAAGCACTGTAACTTCTTTTGCCATTCGCGATATTATCTCATTTTCATTGACGCGGTGCAAGGGCTAATGCCCCGAAACCGCGAATATGATACCACACTCCAAACGCTCATGCGTTATACCGATGTCACGGATTTGTCAAAAAAACGTCAAACCCTGCCGTCAGTCAAACACGAAACTCTGACCCTCTACGGGCGCGACGGGACTCGGACAGCCATGCTCGGCGAGAAGGTCGGCCATCATCTTCACGCGGTCAGGCTCGCCGTGGACCGCGAATGCGTGCTTCACATGGCCCTTCACGCCGTCGTACCAGTCCATGAGGCCGTTCCGGTCCGCGTGCGCTGAGAGGGCGTTTATCGTGTGGACGCGCGCCTCGAGCTTCACCTCCTCGCCGAGCATCTTCACCGTGTCTTCCTTGTGCTCCACTAGTCGGCGGCCGAGCGTGCCCTCCGCCTGGAACCCTACGATGAGCACGATGTTGCGGGGATCGCCCACGGACGCCTTCAGGTGGTGTACCACGCGCCCGCCTTCGCACATGCCGCTCGCCGCCACGATCACCATCGGCCCGCGCAGTTCGTTGAGGGACATCGACTGCTGCGGCGTCTCGACGAACTGCATCCCCGGGAACGTGAGCGGGTTCACGCCGGAATTGAGGAGGCGCATCGCCTCGTCGTTGTAGCAGCCCGTGTGCTTCTCGTAGATCATCGTGGCCTTCTTCGAGAGAGGCGAGTCGATGTACACTGGAATCTGGCGGATGCGGCCGGACGCAAGGAGCCGGTTGAGGTAGTAGAGGATTTGCTGCGTGCGGCCCACGGAGAACGCCGGGATGATGAGCTTCGAACGCTGCTGCACGATGTCGTCGATGTAGCCTTTCAGACGCCCTTCCACGTCCTCCGCCGAAGGATGCAGACGGTCGGCGTAGGTGGATTCGATCAGCACGATGTCCGCGCCCTGCGGGTACTCATAGTGGCGGAGGATCGGCTGGTTCGGCTGGCCCAGGTCGCCGCTGAAGAGCAGGCGGTGGCTATGGCCCGTGCCACCGGCGACGTCCAGCATCACCTGCGCGCTGCCAAGAATGTGCCCCGCGTTGAAGAACGTGAGCGTGATACCCTTGAATATCTCGCGCGCCTGGTGCAGGTGGAGAGGTTCGAAGAGCGGTATGAGCGCGTCCACGTCCTCCTCCGTGTAGAGCGGCTCGAACAGGTGCTTGCCCTGCGCACGACGCCTCTTGTTCACGTACTCGAGGTCGCGCATCTGCAGGAAGCAGCTGTCGCGCAGCATCACGTTGACGAGGTCGATCGTGGCCGAGCGCGCGTACACCCTGCCGCGGAACCCGCGCCGCACGAGCTGCGGCAGGTTGCCCGAATGGTCGATGTGGGCGTGCGAGAGAATCACCGCGTCGATGGACGCGGGGTCCACCGGCATGTTCCGGTTCCGCTCGAACGCCTCTTTGCGGTGCCCCTGGTAGAGCCCGCAGTCTAGCAAAATCCGCTTTCCGTTCGCCTCCACAAGGTGCATGGAGCCGGTAACGGTCTGCGCCGCGCCGTAGAAGGAAATTTTCATGCGGATAGTATAGCATATTTTGGTATAATCTGTGGCCGTGAAACGAGAAACTAGGAATATTTTTCTGTACGCCGCCCCATTCGCCACATGGATCGGACTACAGATGGTTCTGCCCGTCACCGCGTGGGCCTACGCCGTACGCGCGGCCGCCACCGCGCTCGTGGGACTGTGGTGCCTGTGGAAGGGTCGAAGCGACAAGAGTGTCGCTTCTCCGAATGGGCCGCGACAAGCGCGGCCCCCCCGCCTCGGGGAAGCGGCGCTCTCGCCGCTTCATGGTCCCGGGGAAGCGGCGCTCTCGCCGCTTCGCCTACTAGGAGGCCTTCTCGCGGGCATACTCGTGACCGTCCTCTGGATCGTACCCGAAATCTCCCCCTTCTACCGCACGTGGTTCTGCTGGCCCATCGGCTCGCTGCCCGTCGCTTCCACCGATCCTTCCCCATACGACCCCGCCGTATGCGGCTGGGCGCTCACCATTGCCAAGCTCGTCGGCAGCGCCTTCGTAATCGCCCCCGTCGAGGAGGTGTTCTTCCGTTCGTTCCTCTACCGCTGGCTGCAGAAGCGCGACTTTCTGTCAATTCCCCTCTCGCGCTTCGACCTCTCTGCGTTTCTCTGGATGGTGTTCCTATTCACGCTAGAGCACGACCGTCCGCTCGCCGCCGCCCTCGCGGGCGCGGTTTACGGGTTCGCGGCGATCCGCTGGGGACTCGCTAGCGCTATCATCGCGCATGTCACCACGAACCTGCTCCTCGCCCTCCACGTGATCTTCAGCGGCGCGTGGGCGTTCTGGTGAGCTTCTCCCGGCTGGCAACTCACTTCGGCATGCCGGGGATGAACGAACCGAGGTTGTAATTCTGCGGCGGCTGTGGCTTGCCCGTGCCCACGCCCTTCTTCATGAAAGCCTTCAGCTCGTCCAGGTGGTTCGCATACACGCCGCGCGGCAAGCACCCGTGGTCCTTGCACACGCGCGCGGCCATGCCCACCACTTCGCCCATCATGCCAGTCGTGCGCATCACGCGCGTCGTCCCGAGCGCCACGTGCGTCACGGAGATGTTGCGTCCGGCCATGAAGAGATTCGCGACATTCCGCGAGTAGAGGCATCGGTACGGAATCGGATAGGCGTAGTGCCTGTTATGCGTGCAGATGGAACGGAACGGCTCGCCGTCGTAATGCTTTGTGTTGCGCGGCATCGGATAGTGGAGGTCGATCGCCCACGTCGTACAGCACGTACCGTCGGGGTACTGCACAAAGTCGAATATATCCTGCTGCGTGAGGATATGGTCACCCATGAGGCGGCGGCTCTCGCGCTTGCCCGCCACGTAGGCCACCCACGCGAATTCGCGCTGCGAGTACTTCGCGCGCTTCGCGGATTTGTTCTTCAGGAAGGACCAGTTGGAGTACACAACGAGCATCCCGTAGTCGCGGATGCGCTCGAACTCGCTGACCTGGTCGCGCATCATGCCCGTCTCCCAGTCCCAGTCGCCGCGCAGGCCATGCTCGCAGTTCTGCTCGTTGAACGCGATCATCCACGATTCGGAGGGGAATGCGACGGCGTGCCCCGCGTCCTTCGTGTACCACTGAACCGAAGCGCCCATCGTCATCTTGTCCGCCTTCTTTGGCGCCATGTTCTCGCCCGTCTCCGCCTTCGACTCGCGTCCCATGCGGAAGTCCGCCACGGCGAGGAATCCGACGCAGGCATCGCCTGTGCAGTCCGCGAAGAGCGGTGCCTCAAATGTGGTGCGCGCGCCCGACACGACATCCCGCCCCGTCACCGAAATGATGCGGTCGCCGTCCTTCTTCGCCGCGACAATCCGCGTGTTGAGGAACAGTCTGATGTTCTTCTCTGACGCCACAACGTCGAGTTTGCGCTGATCCTCGTAGCGTTCGGCCGGCTGCGCGTTGCCGCCCTTCGCGGGGCCGATCTCCGCCACCACGTCGCCGAGACGCGGATACGGTCCGAGGTTCATGGTCCCACCGAGGTGTACGCGCACCTCGCTCGAGTTCGCGCCGCCGAGCATCGGACGGTCCTGCACGAGCGCCACCTTCAATCCCAGACGCGCCGCCGAGATCGCCGCGCACGTGCCAGCAATGCCGCCGCCGCACACCACGAAATCGGCCTTCACCGTGCAGGACGGCGCAGGCGCCGCAGGACGCGACGGCGCCTCCCCGGTCGTGAGGCACACGGCGTCGCAGCGTCCGTCAAAGCCCGTGAGGTCGTGGAGCGCGATCGTGGCCTTGCCCTTCTCCAAACTCACCTCGCCGGCCTTCTGCCACAGCCAGCCGCCCGCGCCACGTCCGAGAACGCTCGGCAGTTCCTTTCCGTTCACCTTGACCGTGAACGTGCCTGCTGCGTGTACGCTCCACGGCGCGGTCCAGTTGCGCGTGCGCACCCACACTTGGTAGGTGCCCGCAGCCGGACACTCAAACGTGGTGACCGCATCGGACACCGGTTTCCCCATGCCATGTGCCAGCAGGAAACTCGATCCAATCTGGTCGATGAACTGCGAGTCGACCACCCATCCGCCTCGGTCGGCGAACTGTTCGGTCTCAAGGCAGATCGTCGCCCCATACGCCGTCCCGCCAATCAGCATGGACAATGCCGTTGCAGCAGTCAGAAGATTTTTACGCAGTTTTTTCATTTCTTTCCCCTTTCAGGATTCTAATCCGAGGTAATTATTAAGCTTCTCTTTCTTTGATGCTCGTTCATTGCTTTCGCTGCTTGGAGTTTAGGAGTTTTGGAGGATGGGAGAATTTGTAAACTTTTCCATAGCTCCAATATCCCAGCCTTTTTTTGTTAGTCCATGTAGAACATGCAAAACATATAAATCATATGTATGTTTTACATGTTCTACCTGTTCTACATGGATAAACCTCCTCAACTCCAAGACTCCCAATCTCCCAATAGCGAAAGCAATCTTTATCAGAGGCCTATGACGTGCGTCTCGACTTTCACCTCGGGCGAAACGCTCATGCCTGGCGCGCCACCGGCACTTTCCATGATGTCGCCTAGGCCGCCCATACCGCCACCGCTTGTGCAATCGAAGATCGTGTTGACCGTGTCGCGGACCACGTCCACGTCCTCACCCTGGTAGCCAAGCTCGCGCGCGACCTGTCCGACAAGCGCCGAACGCGCCTTCTTGGCGACCGGCGCCATCTCCATCTCCAGTTCCACCATTTTCTGAATCGACGTCATATCCGGGATGCCTCCCTTCATCTTCGCCGCGATGGCCTCGCGCCGTTCCATGAGCTTGAGGAATTTTGCGTGGTTCTCGCGCTCGTCGTCCGACATGCCGTCCGTGTTGATAGAAGCTAGATACTCCATCCTCCCCTTCGCCTTCTCGGCAAGCCGTGCGCGCAGCTGCGTCATCGCGTTCGTAACCTGCGAGAATTCCTCGTGCGAGAGCTGGCTCTCCAGCGCGCCAAGGACATCCTTTCCGTCCCCCTTCAAGGCGATCACGCGCTCGGCTTTATTCGTCTCCGCCTGCGCAGACGCCACCTTTTTCTGGCTTTCGGCTTTCAGCGCGGTCGCCGCACGCCGTGCCGCCGCAAGGTCGCGCTCCAGTTCGGCAATGCGCTTCTGGGCTTTTGCAAGCCGCGCAGCATCGCCAGCCGTTGAGGGCTTCTCCACAGCAGGCTTCTCTTCCTGAATCCCCTCAGACTCCGAATTTGGACTGCGCCACGTCGCTGCTGCAAAACCTCCAGCGGCCCCCAGCACCAACGCCGACAATGCAACAAGTATCGTCTTCATTATTCACTCCTTTTCGCTTTGGCTTTAACGACTCGCGCCCCCCATACGCCCCAGACGATCAGGCAGATGGTGGATAACACGGAAATTGCAATCTGGACCTGCCGTCCACGGTTTGGCGCAGGCGCCTCCTTTGGCGGCGGCGCGGATACGGACGGCCTCTCGAACAGCGCCAGCTGCGCCGAGGTCCCCGTCGCGCGCGTAATTCCTCCCGTGGCGGACACGGCATACATGCCGGCAGATTTCAGGCGGCCCGACCGCACCCATTCGTTGAACGCCCTGTCCTTGCGGAGCGTAGTGCCGTTGACGAGAAAGTAGCGGATGTCGGGGGCGGACGGGTCGTCCGACACCTCCGCGAGATGCGCGCCCAGCGAATCACGGATGGCTTTTCCGCCTTCCCTCTGTTCAATTGCCACAAACACCTTGCCGCCTCCCGCCGCCAGCACGTCCTCCGCCGCCGCGTTCTGGAGGCGCACGAAGGAGACGTCCTCCACGGCGCAGTACTTCGAATCGATGTAGGCAAGGTTCACGACGTTCGCAACAGCCAACACGACGAGCACGCACTTCAAACCGAACGGTGCAATCTCTCCATCGCGGCGGAACCCGCGCCATGCGGCCTCGAAGCCAAACCCGGCAAGTGCGGCCACGCAGAACTCAAGCAGATGCACGAACTTCACCGGAGCACGCAGCGAACCGCCGAACGGCAGGGCGAAGACGAGCTTGTAGAACGGCGTGAAACACCCGAGCGCGCACAAGTACATGAGCACGCCCGCACCGATCCAGAACGGCACGTCACGCCAGCTTCCGGTTTCGTCTTTCCTGTAACGCCACCAGCCGACAATGCCGACAATGGCGAAGAGAATCGTGAGGATGCCGAAGTAGAGTGAATGCTGCCGGTAGGGCATCCAGATCGTCTCGCCGGCCTTGAGCGTTGCGCCCGTCACGGGGTGCTTCTGTCCGGCGGCTTCCGCCGGCACTACGATCTGCTGTCCAAGGCGTCCCTTGTAGGGATTGATGGGGCTCACACGAGGATCGTTCGATCCGCCATGGACTTCCGCCACGATGAATTCAAGCGTGTCCTCCGGCGGCAACGACCAGCTCGTGCAGAAGCGCCACCGTTCGTCGGCGGACTTGTCGACCGTTTCGTTCGCGTCCTTCCCGCTCGTCGCGGCGATCTGCGCCTCGCGTCCGGCGAGATCCTGCGTCAGCGCGCGCGTGAACTGCGGCATGCCGATTGCGCACGCGACGACGGCCGTCACGCCGACTCCCGCAAGAATGCGGGAAAACTTGACATTCTTCCATTCGCGTACAAGCGTCCACACGCCGTATGCGAAGGTGAGCGCGGTGAAGAGCAGCCACATGTCCGGCTGGCGCGCGGCCCCCCAGGCGAGCACCGCGCCGAGGAGCGCCCAGTTGCGCCACTTGCCCTTCCGCACCGCACGGTCCGCGAGACCGAACGCGAACGGACCGTACATCATCCAGATGAACCAGCCGAGGTGACCGGCGGAGAAGAGCGTGAACGTGTAGCCCATGAGACCGTATGCGCCACCGCCCGCCGCCGCGGCGAAATGCGAGAGTCCGCGTCCGCGCAAGTAGAACATCAGCCCCAGCGCGGCGAGGTAGCCCGCGAGCGCGTACTGGAGTTCCTGCCAGAAGTACATGCCGCCGAGGACGTGCATGAGGTCGGAGGGGACGAAGTCGTGTCCCGCGACAAGCGCTTGAAACCACTGCGCCAACTCGTTGACCGGGTAGAACGTCGGGTTGTCAGGCTCCACCGGTGCGCGGTCGAGCGACCACGTGCCCCAGAAGATGCCGCCCATGCACACGACGTAGAGCACGGTAAGAGCGAGAACCGCGATCGTCGCCGGCCGTTTGAAGAATTCCTTAATCCGCTGCATTGCCTTTTACCTCTTTTTCGTAATCAAAAGGATTTCCTTTCCGGTCGCCACATCAAACTCAGCGTCGAACCCAGCCCTGACGAACCGACTTTCGGTCACTGCGAGTCCGCATGACTCCGCCCAACTCCGAATCTCATCTGACGTAAAACGCCGATCGCACAACAAATACTCGCCCGGCAATCCTGTTCCAGAAGAAAACTGTTCCTTTCTGCAAGCTATGTGGTGCTTGTCGTCAAGAAGGATGTAATTCGGATTGAAGAACTCGCCCGTGGTCTCCATGGACCGAGATGGCGGAAGCGCGAATATCCTGCGCGTGGCCTCAACGGGGTCGTCCAGATCAACTTTCTGAGCACCTTTCCCTGCGACATATCCGTAATTTGAAACCGACAACACGGCGTACCCACCAGGTCTAAGGTTTGCGGCAACGGACGCAAGGACGGCCTTGTTGTCCGCATCATCAGGGAAAGACCCGATGACGTCGTAGAGACAAAGAATCAAATCGTATGGTTCAGGCGACCGCCAGGACCTTACATCTTCTTTCAGCACGCCAGGAGCGCACGAAGCGAAGTCAATGGCCGTCAAGTCCGTGAAACCCGCCGCCCGCAGCGCCTCGACGTGCCGTCCGGAACCTGCGCCGAAATCTGCGATGCGCGCCGTTCGAGGCAACTCTGGAAGCCAGCCAAGAATGGCGGAAACCTCGGACTCGGTCTTTGCCGCCCATCCCTGCTCACGTTGCGGCATTCGCGCGTATGCTTCTGTAACGAATCGCGCAGAGGAGAGGATGAGGCTCCTGTATGCTTTGAAGTCGTCAAGCGGCTGCTCGCGGAACACGATGGCAAGCCACTCTGCCCCCTCCGGCAAAACACCCAACCGCGCAGATAACGTCATCGTCGCCTCCGACGGAGAAGAGCGATCCGTGTAGAATCCAGAATCTATCACCGACTCAGCGGCAGAGACCGTCCACTTGGCAGATGCGAGGAATCCGATTCCGGAAAGTATTTCAGCCCTGACGAACTCCTCGTTGTTCTTCATCGAGAGCGGACATACTCTCCGGAAAGTAGCCCCTTCCAAGGACTCGACCGTAAATGCGTTGGATGTAACGATTCCCCAACAGCAGAAATCCGAAAAGCCCCAGATTGCATGCAAGAGCGTACTGGCAATGCCACGGCGACGATACTGCTCATCCACTACCAGCTGCACCACAAACGCCGCGCGTCCTCTGGACGTGTTGCACACGCGAAACACCGCTTCCGCAACAAGAACATCCTTATCACTGCAGAATGCAACCTGATAGTCATCCGTTGCATACGCCCTGCGATAGTAGTTCGGCGAGAGTCGAATGCGCCGCCCCGCGCGGCCAGACGGATCCTGTTGGCTGTAGAATCCGTATGAAGACGAAAACAGTTCCGACACGTCGTCCCATTCGGCGTCACCAAGCGCCGAACCAGACAAAACCGAATATGTCAGAACATCTTCAGACACGTCAGTGCCTCCAAGACGTTTTGTAAGTCGTCGATCCGCCGCCGCGACGGCCTCCACCACCGTAACCACCACCGTAGCCGCCACGACCGCCGTAGCCGCCGCGACCGCCGTAGCCACCACGGCCACCATAACCGCCACGGCCACCGTAACCGCCGCCGTAGTCGTCATCGTCGTCGTCATCCCAACGACGGTGGCTGTACGAAGGTTCGGGGGCGGAATAGAGCGTCTGCTCCTCGATGAGCTGCTTGGGAATCTCGCGCACAAACACGGACGGCTCGACGGGATACTGTCCGCCGTCGGCCGTCTTCTTCGAACGCGGCACGCAGAGATAGAGGCGGTCCTTCGCGCGCGTGACCGCCACGTAGAAAAGACGCCGTTCCTCGGCGAGGTTGCCGTCTTCGATGCTGCGCGCGCTGGGGAACACGGTGTCCGCAAGCCACGGCAGGATCACGACGGGCCACTCCATGCCCTTCGCCTGATGCACCGTCGTGAGGTGCATGTGGTCGGCGGGGAGGGACGCCTTCGCCCGCGCGTCGAGATTCGTCATGAGCGCGACCTCGTCGAGGAACGCGCCGACGCCGCCTTGCGTGGTGGCGATCTGCGCGGCGATTTCCGTGAGGTCGTCGACGCGCTGGTCGGCATCCTCTGGCTCGAACTGCCGATGCAGATGCGCGCCGTAGAAGAAATCGACGAAATCGGTCACGAGCTTGCGGTCCTCTTTCTCGGCGAGGTGTCCCGGCGCCGCCGCGAACGCGCTCTCGATCTGCTGCCAGCCGGGACGCCCCTTCGCGCACATCAGCTCGCCGAGGTACATCCGCTCCATTGGATTCGTGCCGTCGAACGAGCCGCCGAGCGCCTTCCAGTACTTGCGCGCCGTGCCCTCGCCCACGCCAGGCAGCAGCTCCATGAGGCGCATGAAGCTCATCTCCGCGCGCGGGTTGATGCAGAGACGCAGGAACGCGAGCACGTCCTTCACGTGCAGCTGCTCGAACACGCCCACGCCGCTTGTGATGCGGAACGGCAGATGGCTGCGCGTAAGCGCCATCTGGATGTCGATCGAGGTGTAGTGCGAACGGTAGAGGACGGCGATGTCGCTATAGGGGACGCCGTTCGCGTGGAGCGCCGTGGCGAGCTTCACGATTGCATCCGCCTGGGCTCGTCCGTCCCACACATTGTAGAGACGCGGCTTCGGCGCGCCGCCGGTGCGGAACGGACGCAGCGTCTTCTCGAACTCGTGCGGCACGTCCTTCATCACCGTGTTCGCAACATCGAGAATCGGGGCCACACTGCGGTAGTTGCGCTCGAGCTTGAGCACCTTGCAGTCCGGCCAGCGGCTGGGGAACTCGCGGATGTTCTCGAACTTCGCGCCGCGCCACGTGTAGATGCACTGGAAGTCGTCGCCCACCACCATGATGTTGCGGTGCTTCGCGGCGAGGATGTCCGTGAACGCGGCCTGGAGGCTGTTCGTGTCCTGGTACTCGTCCACGAGCACGTGCTGGAAATGCTCCTGGAGGAAGTTGCGCGTCTTCTCGCTTTCGCGCAGGAGGCGGAGACCGTTCACGAGCAGGTCGTCGAAGTCCAGCGCGCCGAGGGCGGCCTTCTTCTCCGCGTAGGCGCGGCACACCTTCAGGATCAGCTCCACGTCGCCGAGCGCGGTCTTCGTCTGGTAGCGGTTCACCACGCGCTCCAGGCTCTCCTCGCCGTTCGCGGCGTCGGAGACGAGCTTCAGGAGGAACTCCTTCTTCTGGAAGTCCTTGACGTCCTTCACGTTGTCCTTGATGCACTGTCCCATGAGCTTCTTCTGGTCGTCCTCGTCGAGGATCGTGAAGCCGGGACTGATGCCGAGGGGCGAACCCCAGCGGCGGAGGAACTTGTTGCAGATCGAGTGGAAGGTGCCGCTCCAGATGCCCGTCACGCCGAAAACGACGCGCTGGGCGCGCTCGAGCATCTCGCGCGCGGCGCGGTTCGTGAACGTGAGCAGCAGGATGCGCTCCGGCGGAACGCCCTTCTCCACCAAATACGCCACGCGGTGTACGAGCGTGCGCGTCTTGCCCGTGCCGGCGGCCGCCAGCACGAGCATCGGCCCGTCTGGCGCCGTCGCCGCCGCGCACTGCTCCGGATTGAGGACTCTTGAAAAATCAATGGCCATGTCTGATATCGCTTGTTTTCGCCCTATATTATACCATACTCTTTCATCCCCGCGTATAACCCCGCCCGCCATTTTAAAATTTTATGAGCGAACTTACTGTGCAGATGACATGTTTTATGAGCGAACTTTCCATCGAACCTGCCATTTTTATGAGCGAAGTCCTCGGCGAGCGCCACCCTACCCGTTTCCGGTCGGACACGGACAGAGCACCTACGGCGATCTTCTCGCAAAGCATAGTCGACAAGTATGCGATGACTTCGTCTTCCATCTTTCTTCCCCTTCGTTTTGTCACATATTAGTATATATTAATTTGTGACAAATCGCAACAGGATTTTAGGGGAAAGCCATTTCGACCAAAACGCCTCGCAAGCACCCGTCTCTACCAGTTGATAAGCACCATGCCCACATATTTTCAACGAAACTCAATCATGCGTCAATTACCCTACCGCTTCGCCGCCGCGATGCACGGTCTCGGTATCCGCCCGGGCGCTCTCAGCCGGAGGCCCTAGTTTCTGCTCTTGTATTGGGATTTATGCGAACAGCGCGTCAAGTGTGACTTCGCAGTTGATTTCGTTACGGTACATTCCCGGTTCCGTCCCTTTTGCCGACACGAGCAGGGTGTGGATGGACTTCTTCGTGCGCGTGACCGTCCGATAGGCATCGCACTTACGCTTTAGATCCGCCATGTCGGTGTCTGTAACGCGGTATGGCGAGTCGGTGCATTTCATTTCGCAAAGGTCTACCACGTTATCCGCCCTGTCGATCACAAGGTCAATCTGCGCACCATGCGGATACTGCTCGTCCGCAACATGCCGCCAGCACCCGACCTCGGCGTCCACGCCAGCAATGCCGATCGCCTCCTTGATCTTGCCGACATGCTGGAGGCACAGACGCTCGAAGGACAATCCACGCCAGGCATTGTACATCGGAGAACCGAGCGATGACGACCAGAACACTTCGCTGCGCCTCTTGTTGTTGGCGATGAAGTAGAAGTGAAAAACGGAGAAACTGTCCATAAGCTGATAGACAATCGCGCTGGCGCATGCGCCTACGACGTGGAAGCTTCTGATGAAACCGCACTGCTCCAGCTCCGCGAGGCGTTCGGTAAGACGCCCGTTGTTCGCCGTCTTCGCCGCAGAGACGATCTCGTTCCTCGTCATGCCGCTCTTCTTGCCGGCGAGTGCCGTGACGATGGCCTCATAAGGTTCCTTGCGCTTGAACAGCGAAGCGTAGAGTTCGTCGAACTCGTCCTTCAACTCGCCGTCCTCGGAGAAGAACATCCTGTCGATGTTCTGGGCAAGGCTGGCATCCTTCCGCAGAAAAGACCAGTAGTGGGGGACTCCGCCCAAGACCATATACGCCTCCGCGATCTGCGACCTGGACATCCCAAGATGGCGGGCGTCCGCATATTCTTCGCATTCCGCCAGCGTGAACGGACGGAGATGTATCTTCCCGGTCACGCGATTATGCAATCCGCCCTTGTTGCGGATCACCTTGTTTATGATCCAACTTGTCGCCGAACCGCAGACGATCAGCACGACATCGTTGCGAGCCGACGCCCACCCGTTCCAGAAGTGCTCAAACGCGGCGGTGAAGTTCGAGCGGGGCGTATCCATCCACGGCATCTCGTCGATGAACACGACCTTTCGGGCATCTTTGGAGTCCGAAATGACTTTCTTCAGGCGGCGAAACGCCTCTAGCCAGGATTCAGGCACAGGACAGTCTTCAGAACCGTATTCCATGAGCGAATCGTGGAAGTTCGCAAGTTGCCCTGCCATGGATTCCCTTGCCACGCCCGTGTGGGCGAAGGTGAATCTATTCTCGAAAGCCTGCCGGATCAGAAACGTCTTTCCGACACGACGTCTGCCATAGACGGCGATGAATTCCGACTGGTCGGATTCCATTGCCTCCTTGAATCTCTGCAACTCTTTTTTTCGTCCGATCATGGCTATGTTCTCCAATAAAATCGGCTTAAGTTTATCAAATGTCGGATGACAAGTCAATAACGAGAAACATAAATGCGAAATAATATGACAAACAACAACGGAATATACGAATAATTTATAACCGGCTTAAAATCGTCTGAAAATCAAATCTAAGCCGATTATAAATGCGATAGGCGTAGGCGCAGCGCCTCCTCAAGCGCGGCCGCCTGCCATTCGCGTTCGGCAAAACCATCGTCGCCCGAAGACGCAGCCTTGGCCTCTTCCCAAAACGATGCCTTCAGATCCGCGTCGCGTTTGCCCACTTTCAATTTGTCCATGACGCGCCAGTTGACGAGCCCCGAGAGGTAGGACCTGAACTTGCCCTTCGCACGGTCGTACTGGAATGTCGGCAGGTTCCGCGCAAGGTCCGTGAATACGACCTGGACGATATCGTCGGCGTCCGCATCGTTGAGTCCCTTCGAGCGCGCAATTGAGAATACGGCGCCTCATGTTCTCCACGTGATTTTCCCAGCCGGTCTTGAACTGTTTTAACTTCTCGAGTTCTTCGGACTGCTGGGCGATTTTATCTTGTGCGCGTCTGCTGGCGACAACAGCGAACACGGTAACGGCAATGACGGCAATCACAAAAAGCGCGATTGCGACTTTTGCGACGCGAAATCCCAAGACTGATGCGACCGCAATCTTCCGGACGCCTCTTCCAGCGGACCGTCGAATTCGTCGTCCGCGAGGTCCATCACGGTGTAAAAGCCCCATTCGGTCTCCACGAGTTCCCTCATGCGGACAAGCCCCTCCTGAGGAGGAATCGCCCTGTAGAGCTTCGCCCCGCGCAACTCGCGCGCGTAGCGCTCGTCACCGACGGTATCGCGGCGGCAAACCTTCACCGCCGCACGTTCTCCACCCGAACCGATGGCAAGATAGACTACGCCGTACGCGCCTTGACCTATCTCCTTCGCCTTTATTATACTGTATTAACCCCACGCTGACAATCGCAAAATCAACGGCGCTCTCGCCGCTTCGCACTTGCGACACGTTCGGGAAGCGGCAGGAGTGCCGTTTCCCCGAATAGGCTGCGACAAGCGCGGTCCCTCCCGCTCGATTTACCCAATCGGGAGGGACGCGCTTTGGGGCGGTCAAAACGACAGTTCTTCTGGATGGATCTTGCCGTCCTTGGCGAGCATCTTGACGAGCGCGGAGCCGACGATGAAACCATCGGCCACTTCGCCGATCACCTTGACTTGCTCCTTAGTTGAGATGCCAAAACCGGCGGCGATGGGCATGTTCACGGCCGCACGAATGGTGGCGAGGCGCTCCTTCAGCTCCGGCGGCAGTTCGGCACGCGCGCCCGTAATGCCCTTCACGGTGATGACGTAGAGGAAGCTATCCTCCAGACCCTTCGCCGCCTCGATGGTGCGCTCAATGGACGTGGTGGGCGCGATGAGCGGCACGAAGGTGAGGCCGTGCGGACGCAACACCTCAAGCAGTTCATCGCGTTCCTCGAGCGGCAGGTCCACGGAGAGGACGGCGTCCACGCCGGCCGCTTCCGCATCGGCGGCGAACTTCTCGAGCCCGTAGCTGTAGATCACGTTGTAGTAGCTGAACACCACGAGCGGCGCGTCGGGGTGTTTCGCGCGAAGGCGTCCCGCGAGCGCGAGGATGTCCGCGAGCGTCACGCCCTGTTCAAGCGCGGCGTAGGCGGCCGTGCGGATCACGGCGCCGTCGGCGACGGGATCCGAGAACGGCACGCCGAGTTCAAGGATGTCCGCGCCGTTCGCGAGCAGCGTGTCGGCGGCCTCCTCGCTCGCGGCGAGGTTCGGGTAGCCCATCGTGAGATAGGCGATGAACGCCGGACGGCCCGCCGCCCGCGTTTTTTCAAAGCATTTCTGGATTCGGTTCATTTTAAATTCCTTCTTTTACTAGAGGTTGACGATTGCAAAAGCTTTCTAGGGATTCTAGGAAATCTAGATTTTCTAGAGATCCTAGTATATCTAGAAGTCCTAGCAATTCTAGATATCCTAGTAATTCTAGAATTACTAGCAATTCTAGGGCGCCTAGAGATTCTAGATTCTTCGCTTCTTCCACTCCATGACGTTGTCCATGTCCTTGTCGCCGCGGCCGGAGAGGTTGACGAGCAGGATCGCCTCCTTCGGGAGCGTCGGCGCGCGCTTGATGGCCTCGGCGAGGGCGTGGCTCGACTCGAGCGCGGGGATGATGCCCTCGAAGCGGCAGAGCGCGTCGAAGGCGGCGATCGCCTCGTCGTCGTTGATCGGCACGTACTCGGCGCGGCCGGTGTCCGCGAGGTACGCGTGCTCGGGCCCCACGCCGGGGTAGTCGAGGCCGGCGGAGACAGAATACGTGTCGAGGATCTGTCCGCTGTCGGTCTGGAGCAGGTAGGTCTTCGACCCGTGCAGCACGCCCACGCGTCCGCCGCAGATCGACGCGGCGTGCTCGCCCGTGGCGATGCCCTTCCCGCCCGCCTCCACGCCCACGAGCTTCACGCCCGGATCGTCGATGAAGCCGGCGAAGAGGCCCATCGCGTTCGACCCGCCGCCCACGCAGGCGATCGCCTGGTCGGGGAGCTTGCCGTACTTCTCGAGCATCTGCCGGCGCGCCTCCACGCCGATCACGCTCTGGAAGTCGCGCACCATCGTGGGATACGGATGCGGACCCGCCACCGTGCCGATCACGTAGAACGTGTCGTCGCAGTTCGTGATCCAGTCGCGGATCGCCTCGTTCATCGCGTCCTTCAGCGTGGCGCTGCCCTCCTCGATGGGATGCACCGTCGCGCCGAGCATCTGCATGCGCGCCACGTTCGGCGCCTGTCGCGCCACGTCCGTGGCGCCCATGTACACCTCGCAGGGCATCCCGAAGAGCGCGGCCACGGTTGCAGTGGCCACGCCGTGCATGCCCGCGCCGGTTTCCGCGATGAGACGCTTCTTGCCCATGCGCCGGGCGAGCAGGGCCTGCCCGATCGTGTTGTTCACCTTGTGCGCGCCGGTGTGGTTGAGGTCCTCGCGCTTCAGCACGATCCGCGCGCCGCCGAGGTGTTCCGAAAGACGCCGCGCGTACGTGAGGGGCGACTCGCGCCCCACGTAGTCGCGGAGAATCTCCTGGAACTCCGCCTGGAAGGCGGGGTCGGCCTTGGCCTCGTTGTACGCCGCCTCGAGTTCGCGCAGCGGCGTCATCAGCGTTTCGGCGATGTACTGACCGCCGTATTGTCCGTAGTGTCCTTTTTTCATTTCATGAGCTCCTTCAATTTTTCTCCCGGGCGTTCGGCCCGCATCAATGTCTCTCCGATCAGGAAACCGTCCGCGCCCGCCGCGCGGAGGGTGTGGATGTCGTCCACGCCCCGGATGCCGCTTTCGGCGATCTTCACCACGCCGTCGGGGATCTGCGCGAGCAGCCCGGCGGTGATGGCGGGGTCGGTGTGGAACGTCTTGAGGTCGCGGCAGTTGACGCCGATCACCTTCGCGCCGACAGCTACGGCGCGGCAGATTTCCTCGGCGGTGTGCGTCTCGACGAGCGCCTCCATGCCGAGCGACCGCGCGTACCGAAGCCGCGACGCGAGCGCGTCGTCGTCCAGGACCGCCGCGATGAGCAGCACCGCGTCCGCCCCGGCCGCGCGCGCGCGGAGGATCTGGAAGTCCGTGGAGACGAAGTCCTTGAACAGGATCGGCAGGTCGCTCGCCTCGCGCGCGCGCCGCACGTTGTCCTCGCCGCCGAGGAAGCGGTGGGGCTCGGCGAGCACGGAGAGCGCGGACGCCCCCGCCCCCGACAGCTCCTCCGCCAGCTCCGCCGCGCGGAAGTACGGACGGATCACGCCCTTCGACGGGCTCGCCTTCTTCAGTTCGGCGATCACGTGGATGCCGGGTCCGCGGAACGCCGCCGCGAAGTCGCGCGTCTTCGACGCCTTCTCGGCGTCGCGCCGGCGGCGTTCGGTGAGGTCCGCGAGGATGTTGCCGCCGGCCGGGCGTCCGCCCGCGCCGAGGAACTTCTCGAGCTTCGCGCGCGCCGCGCCGGAGTCGATCGACTCCTCGGCCACGGCGATGCCCTCCTTGAGGCTGCGCGCACGGTCCGCCATCCAGATGGCCGCCGCCGCGTTGATGACGGCCGCAAGACGGTACGCGCCGCGCAGGCCGCCGCCGAGGATGCCGCGCAGGATCATCGCGTTCTCCTCGGGCGCGCCGCCGGCGATCGCCTGGGCAGGATAGCTCGCGCCGCAGAGACGCGACACGTCGAACTCGCCCTCGCTCACGATGCCGTCGCGCAGCATCGCGAAGCGCGTCACGCCGTCCGTCGAGATCTCGTCCATGCCGTCGTTCCCGCACACGATGAGCGCGCTGCGCGAGCCGAGACGGTCGAGCGTCTCGGCGAACGTGCGCAGGAGCGCCGGGTCGGCGACGCCGATCACGTGCTGCTTCACGCCCGCGGGGTTGGTGAGCGGGCCGAGGTAGTTGAAGATCGTCTTGAACTTCAACTCGCGCCGCGCGGGTGCCACGAACCGCATCGCGGGATGCAGGTTGCGCGCGAAGAGGAAGCCTATCCCGTTCGCGCGGATGCCCTCCGCGACAGCCTCCGGCGGCGTGTTGAGGTCGTAGCCGAGCGCCTCCAGCACGTCGGCCGTGCCGCACTTCGAGGTCGCGGCGCGGTTGCCGTGTTTCGCGATCGTCACGCCCGCGCCCGCCGCGATGAAGGCGGCCGTGGTGGACACGTTGAACGTGCCGGCGAAGTCGCCGCCCGTCCCCACGATGTCCACGGCGTCGGGGTTCTCGCACGCCACGTGCACGCCGGCGGCGCGCATCGCGGCGGCGGCGGCCATGAGGTCGTCCGCCGTCACGCCCTTCTCGTGGTAGGCGGTGAGGACCTCCTTGATCTCGTCCGTCGTCATCTCCCCGCCCATGATGCGGGCAAACGTCTCCTGCGTATTCATGCGAGGCCCTCCAGGAAGTTCTTGAGCTGCTGCATGCCCGTGGACGTGCCGATCGATTCGGGATGGTACTGCACGCCCTCAATCGGCAGCGTCGCGTGGCGGATGCCCATCACCTCGCCGTCGTCCGACGCCGTGGCGCTCACGAGGAGCTCGGCGGGGAGCGTGGCGGGGTCGACCGCGAGCGAGTGGTAGCGCATCGCGGCGAACTCCTGCGGGATGTCGCGGAATACGCCCTTCCCGTCGTGCCGGACGGGCGAGGTCTTGCCGTGCATGAGGCGTTTCGCGTGGACGATCCGCGCGCCGAACGCCTGCGCGATGGACTGGTGTCCGAGGCAGATGCCGAAGAGCGGCAGCTCGCCCGCGAACGCTTTGATGGCGGCGAGCGTGACGCCGGCGGAGTCAGGGTTGCCGGGACCGGGCGAGAGGACGAGCGCCTGGGGCTTGAGCGCCCGGATGCCGTCCACGTCGATTTTGTCGTTGCGCACCACGTCCATCTCCGCGCCCAGCCCCCGGAAGTACTGGACGAGGTTGTAGGTGAACGAGTCGTAGTTGTCAATCATGAGTATCATAGCGTCTCCGCGAATTTGGCGGCCTCGAACACGGCCTTGGACTTGTTGACGGTTTCGTTGTATTCCTTCACGGGGTCGGAGTCCGCCACGATTCCGGCGCCGGCGCGCATCGTGAGGCGCGTGCCGTCGAGGATCATCGTGCGGATGACGATGGCGAAGTCCATGTCGCCCGTGAAGCTGAAGTAGCCGGCCGCGCCGCCGTAGATGCCGCGCGGCGACTTCTCGTACTGGGCGATGAGCTCCATCGCGCGGATCTTCGGCGCGCCCGTGAGCGTGCCGGCGGGGAACGCGGCGCGCAGGAGGTCGAAGCCGTCCTTGCCCTCTGCGAGCGTGCCCGAGACGTCCGAGACGAGGTGCATCACGTGCGAGTAGCGCTCGACGTGCGCGAAGGAGTCCACCTTCACCGTGCCCGTCTCGCACACGCGGCCGAGGTCGTTGCGTCCGAGATCTACGAGCATCACGTGCTCCGCGTTCTCCTTCTCGTCGCCCACGAGCTCGCGCTCGAGCGCGGCGTCGGACTCGGGCGTGGCGCCGCGCGGACGCGTCCCCGCGATCGGACACGTGGAGCAGGTGCGCCCGGAGAGTTTCACGAGTTCCTCAGGCGACGACCCGATTAGCGTGCGCGGGCCCACCTTCATGAAGAAGTTGTACGGAGAGGGGTTCACCACGCGGAGCGCGCGGTAGAGCGAGAGCGGACTTGCGGAGGTCTCCATCGTGAACTTCTGCGACGGCACCACCTGGATGCACTCGCCGTTCAGGATGTCCTTCTTGCACTTCGCCACGATCTCAGCGTACTCCTCCGCCGACATCTCCGGCGTGAATCCACCTGGTAGGGCGCGCTCGCCGAGCACGCCGACGCTGAACCGCATCGCGGGGCGTTCGCGCCGGAAGAACTTCGCGAAGAGCGCGTCGATCCGCTCGCGCGCGACGTCGTAGGCAGCGGGCGCGGAGGCGTCGATGTTCACGATCACGGTCACGGTGCGGCGCACGTTGTCGAACACGAGAATCGAGTCGGTGAGGATGAACGCGGCGGTCGGCGTGCCCGGTTCGGGCGTGAGTTGCACGCGCGGCTCGAACACGCGCACGGCGTCGTAGGAGAGATAGCCGATCGCGCCTCCCTGGAGCGGCGGCAGGTCGGGGTCGGCCTTGAAGTTCCGCTCCGCAAAGAGACGCCGCAGCGCGGCGAGGATGTCCGCGTCCGGCAGGAACGACACGCCGTCGGCGGGCGTCTGCATGAACACGGTGCCGTCCTTCTCGTAGACGGTCGCGTACGGGTTCACGCCGAGGAAGGAGTAGCGTCCGCCCGTCTCGGACGACGCCACGCTCTCGAGGAGGAACACGTCCTCGTCCACGGCGCGGGACAGCACGGAGACAGGAGTCTCCATGTCCGCGAGGTACTCGCGGTAGACGGGCACGATGCCGCCACCGGCGGCTCGTGCCTCGAACATCTCTCTTGTCAGTTCTTTCATTTGCTTTCTCTTTTGGTTTTTGGTTGGTGATTGATTTTTTCTCCCCTTCGGCCCGTATACGCAAAAACGGCCTCGCTCATCGGAGCGGGGCCGTCTGCCTATTCGGTGCAACTTCTTTTCACTTCACCGTCTCAGGGTATGCGGAGCCTCTCCGACTGTTCATCGAAGCTGCGCCACCACCAGAACTGGACGTTGAATTGCATTCTAATTTCCTGTTGCGCTGAAAGTTTACCACAGTCCCCCGACCGCCGTCAATAGGGAATTTTTAAGATTTTTGCGAGCGACAAGCCTTGGCTGTCATGCCGGATCGGAGAAGTTGATTTTCTCAAGCAGTGCAGCGGCCGCTGCGACTTCTGCTGCGGACTTCGATCCTGCAGTGGCAACGGCATCGCCGAGGCCGTGTACGCTCACGCGCACTGTAACGACGGGCGCGTGCGCCACGCCGCCCATCTGCAAGACCTCGTAGACGGGGCGCCGCGGCGGATGCATCGCCTGCGTCTTCACCTGCAAGTAGCCCTTGGGGTTTGCGTCCCATTCGTTGAACTTCGCATTGAGCGGCAGGTCAAGCGCTGCGAATACGGTGCGGGCCGCAGGAAGTCCGCCGTCGAGCCACACCGCCCCCATCAACGCCTCCAGCGAATCCGCCAGCACTTTCGCGTGCGGCGGAGGCGGCTGCGCGCCCTGGTTGAACTTCAGATAGTCGCGCAGACCGAGGCGCTCGGCGGCGTCGGCAAGGGCAGCGCCCGAAACGAGGTGAGTGCGGCGTACGGTAAGCAGCCCTTCATTGTCATCGGGGAAGGCGGCGAAGACTGCATCGGCGGAAAGGAGCCCGAAAACGGCATCTCCAAGAAATTCAAGGCGCTGGTTGTCTCCGCCTTCGGGATGGTCCATGCGGCAGGCGGGCGTGGTGAGCGCATGGGTGAGGAGCTCGGCGTCATGGAAGGTGTAGCCGATCTTGCCTTCGAGTTCCGTCATTTGATCGTGCTCCCGTTCCAGCCGAGCTTCCGGGAAAGAACTTCGTAGGGATCGTAGCCGCGCAACTGGATGAGCGGCACGGAGACGTCCGCACGGACAATCTCAACAGCCTCGTCCGCGCCGAGCTGCTGCACGCGCGCACCGTCCGCGAACACGGCCAGCTTCTCTCCTCGCGTGCGCAAGCAGGCGCGAACCATGAGACGAGCGGTATCTGGAATCACGAGGGGACGCGAGGCGAGGGCGTGTGGACAGATGGGCGTGACGACAAAAGACTCGCTGTCGGGCATCAAGATGGGACCGCCGGCAGCCAGCGAGTAGGCCGTGGAGCCAGTGGGGGTGGCCACCACGAGGCCGTCGGCCGAAAGACGCGTCGCCCTGCGTCCGTCCACCGAAAGTTCTAGCTGGGCGGCGTGTCCGGAGACGCCGCGCGAAACGACGACCTCGTTCAGTGCCACGGCGTCACCCACGCGTAGCGTCGTGCGGCGTGAGACTTCGTAGTCGCCCGACGCTAGCGCGCGCAGTGCGTCATCGAAATGCGGTGCCTCTACGCCCGCAAGGTAACCAAGGGAACCGAGATTGAGTCCGAGCAGCGGAATACCGGGAAAACGGTGTACTGCGGAGAGCATCGTGCCGTCTCCGCCCAGTACAACCACAGCCTCGGGATTGTCAATTGGGCCTGTCCCCACGGACAGGCCCAAAGACGCCGCCAGCGCCGAAAGGCGCTGGCGCACGGAATCGGAACCGGGTTTGTCCCGGTTCACATGGAAGGCAATCCGCCTCATCACACCCCACCGCGGCCGCGGAGCGTGCCGTGGCGCAGGAAGCCGTCGTACTTGCGCACGAGGAGGTGCGACTCCATGATGCGGAGCGTATCGAGCGCCACGCCCACGATGATGAGCAGCGACGTGCCGCCGAAGAAGCTCGAAATCGCCCACGGGATGCCAAAGGCACCGCTGAGGATCTGCGGCAGGAGGGCCACGATGAGAAGGCCGGTGCCACCGATAAGGGTGATGCGCGTCATCACGGCGTCGAGGTACTCGGCCGTCTGCATGCCCGGACGGATGCCAGGCACGTACGAACCGTCCTTCTTCAGGTTCTCCGAGATGTCCACGGCGTTGAACTGCGTGGCAACCCAGAAGAAGCAGAAGAACATGATCACGATCGCGTAGATGATGAGGTGCGTGGCCGAACCCATGTCGCTGAGCTGTCCGCCAAACGACTGGCAGGGATCCCAGGGCATCTTCTTGAAGAGCCAGCCCAAGACCTGGAGGATTGGCTGCGCGAAGATGATCGGCATAACGCCAGTATAGTTTACGCGGAGCGGCATGAACGTCTGCTGCATGCCGTAGGTATTACCCACCGCCATGGATCGACGCGTCGCGTGAATGGCGACCTTACGCACGCCCTGCGTGAGCAACACGGTACCCATCACCACGAGGAAGCCGAACACCAGCAACATCACGAGTTCGACGGGCGAGGCCGTCTGCATCCCAGTGCCGCCGAAGTACCGCTCGTATGCAGCGAAGATGGCGTGCGGGAGACGCGAGGTGATGTTGATCATAATGATAAGCGAACCGCCGTTACCCACGCCGAAGGTGGTAATCTGGTCGGCAAGCCACATGACGAACAACGCGGCCGAGGTCATGCCTATGACCGTCATCAGACGGAATCCCATCGGGGATCCGCTCACGACAATCTGCGCATTGATGCCGAGCGCCTGCGGGTTCAAGAGAACGGTAGCGATCGTCCACGACTGGACCACGCAGATGACGATCGTCAGGTAACGCGTGATCTGCGCAAGACGCTGAGAGGAAGCCGATGGCGCACTGTCCGAGCGCGCCGCCCGTGAACACGTCGAACCAGTCGAGCATGCCGCCGCCAGACTGGCTGCGGATATCCTCGATCGCACCCTGGAGGGCACGCCAGTCAACGCCGGGCGTGGGGATCTGGGAAACGAGACGGCACACGGCCACAAGGCCGAGCGTAATCAAAATTTTCTTGCGCAGTTCGGGAATTTTGAACGCATTCGAGAAACCTTTAAACATCGACATAACTCAAACTCCGTATGGGGTGTAAGGAAACAGAGACCGAGCAGTCCCTAAAAGGGGATGAAAAAGACCCTGGACGGAGGGCAATCCCCACCGTCCACGGTCTTTCCTCTGTCCCCGGGCTTCAGTCATCAGGCCTTTCCGGCCACGCTGCCGCCGACGGCCTCGATCTTCGCCTTGGCGGCGGCGCTGCAGGGAACCTTCACGACGAACTTCTTCGTAAGCTCGCCCTTCGCGAGGATCTTGACGATCGGACGCTTGGCGCTCTTGAAGCCCTTGGCGGCAAGCGTCTCCAAGGTAATCTCGTCGCCCGCGTTAAACAGCTTCTCCAGCGTCTCCACGTTGACGGCGAGCGTCTCGGTGCGGAAACGGGCGTTGTTGAAGCCGCGCTTGGGCAGACGGCGCACGAGCGGCATCTGGCCGCCTTCGAAGCCGAGCTTCTGCTTGTGGCCCTTGCGGGCGTTCTGGCCCTTCTGGCCACGGCAGCTCGTCTTGCCCATGCCCGAGCCGCAGCCACGGCCCACGCGCTTGGCGCGCTTGCGCGCACCGGGGGTATTGGTGAGGGATGAAAGATCCATTATAACAATTCCTTTTTGAAGGGGTTCGGGGAAACCTGGGTTTCCCCGATGGTTGTCAGGTTCGGGGAAACCTTGGTTTCCCCGATAGTTGTTACGCGCGGATCGCCTCAATCTCCGCCGCAGAGCGCAGCTGCGCGAGGGCGTTCATCGTGGCCTTCACCACGTTGAGGCGGTTCTTGGAACCGAGGGACTTGCCCACGGCGTCGCGGATGCCGACGGCCTCGAGGACGGGGCGCATGCCGCCGCCGACGATGAGGCCCGTACCGGCGGGAGCCGGCTTGAGGATCACGCGGCCGCCGTCGCAGTCGCCTGCCACGTCGTGCGGGATCGTCACGCACACGACGTTGCCCTGCGCGTCCTTCTCGACGCGGAGGGTGACGGGGCGCATGGCCTTGCGGGCGGCCTCGCCGCCCTTGCGGATCGCGTCGGAAACCTCGTTCGCCTTGCCGAAGCCCACGCCCACCTTGCCCTCGTGGTCGCCCACGACGATGACGGCGGAGAAGGACATGCGGCGGCCGCCCTTGACGGTCTTCGCGCAACGGTTGACGAACACGACCTTCTCGTCGAGATCGTCGGTCGCGCCGGATTCGCTGCGGCGCTTGTCGCGGTTCATAGCCATTATTCAGCCTCCTTGGCAGGTTTGTCGCTGATCGAGAGGCCGTTCTCGACGGCGCTCGCGACGATGGCCGCCACGCGGCCCGTGAACTTGAAGCCGCCGCGATCCACGACGACGCGCGTGATGCCCTTCGCCTTCGCGGCCTCCGCCGCGGCGGCGCCGAGCTTCTTGGCGACTTCGAGGTTCGCCTTGGTCTCCTTCAGCGAGGAGGCCTGGGCGAGCGTGTTGCCGGCCGCGTCGTCGATGAACTGCACGTACATGTGCTTGTTCGTGATGCAGATCGACATGCGCGGACGCTCCACTGAGCCGATCACGCGCTGGCGGAGGCGTATGTGGCGCTTCACGCGCTGGTCTTTACGGTTGAAACTCATTTCGTTTTCTCCGATTCAGGCAGCCTTCAGATTAGGCCACCTTCTTGCCCTGTTTACGGCGGATGTGTTCGCCGAGGTACTTGATGCCCTTGCCCTTGTAGGGTTCGGCCGGATAGAAGCTGCGGATGCGCGCGGCGGACTCGCCCAC
This sequence comes from uncultured bacterium, assembly GCA_902802945.1. Lineage (GTDB taxonomy): Bacteria > Verrucomicrobiota > Kiritimatiellia > RFP12 > UBA1067 > RUG572. The sequence goes on from CADCOC010000033.1 coordinate 36,112, forward strand.
GACCTCCTTGCTGATTCCCGTGAGGGTGACCTGCAGGCCGTCGTTCTCGACGGTGACCGTGAGGCCGTCCGGGATGTTGAAGATCTTCGGCGAGGCGAAGCCGAGCGACAGCGCGAGCTGCTTGCCCTGGAGGACGGCCTTGAAGCCGGTGCCCTCGATGACGAGCTGCTTCTTGTAGCCCTCGGACACGCCCACCACGTTGTTGTGGATGAGCGCACGGGCGAGGCCGTGGTAGTTCTTGATCGTGTCGTCCTTGCGTTCGATCACGATCTTGCCCTCTTCGACCTTGGCCGTGATGCCGTCGTTCATGACGTAGGAAAGCTCGCCGAGCTTGCCCTTTACGGTGACCTTCTGGCCGTCCACCTTGGCGGTGACGCCGGCGGGGAGGATCACGGGTTCTTTACCGATACGAGACATTGTTCTGGACTCCTTACCAAACGGTGCAGATGAGTTCGCCGCCGACCTTCTGTTTCTTCGCCTCGAAACCGCTCATCACGCCCTTCGACGTGGAGAGCACCGCGAGACCCATACCGTCGAGGACGGACGGGATCTCGGAGCAGCCCACGAACTTGCGCAGGCCGGGCTTCGACTGACGCGCAAGCCCGCGGATGGCCGGTTCGGCGCGGTCCGAGTACTTGAGCGTGATGACGAGCTTCTTCGGGAAGTCGGAGGTCGTGAACGCGTCCTGGATGTAGCCGGACGCCTTCATTACCTTGGCGATTTCGGATTTGATGTTGGATGCCGGCGTAGAGACCTGCACGAGACGGGCCTTAAGCCCGTTGCGGATCGTTACCAGCATGTCGGAAATGGGATCGATTGTCATTTGTTCAGTTCCTTTCCGAGTTTACCACGAGGCCTTGGTGACGCCGGGAATGAGACCGTTCACCGCGAGTTCGCGGAAGCAGAGACGGCAGACGCCGAACTTCCGCATGTACGCATGGCGGCGGCCGCAGATGCGGCAGCGGTTGTACGCGCGCACGTTCGCCTTCGTGAGGGGCTTCTTGCCCTCGGCGACGCGCTTGGCGTCCTTTGCCTTCGCCGTCCACAGGCGGGCGGCCTTTTCCATCAGACATTTCTTAGCCATGAATTAGTTCCTCCCCGCAAACGGCATGCCGAGCGCGGTCAGCAGCTCCTTGGCGGCCTTGTTGTCCTTCGAACTGGTCACGAACGTCACGTCCATGCCGCAATTGGGGCCCGTCGCTTCCACGAGTTCCGGGAAGATCGCGTGCTCCTTGAGGCCGAGCGTGTAGTTGCCGCGGCCGTCGAAGCCGCGGTTCGGCACGCCGCGGAAGTCGCGGATGCGCGGGAGCGCCGCGTTGATGAGGCGCTCCGCGAATTCCCACATGCGGTCGCCGCGGAGGGTGACCTTCGCGCCGATGACCATGCCCTCGCGCAGCTTGAAGTTCGAAATGGACTTCTTCGCCTTGCAGAGGAGGGGACGCTGGCCCGTGATCGCCGTGAGGTCGTCAACGATGCCCTTCTGCTCGTCCTTGGAGACGATGCCGAAGCCCATGTTGACCACGATCTTCTGTAGACGCGGGACAAGCATCCGGTTCGTCGTGCCGAGTTTCTGCTCGAGCTCGCCGATGATGCGGTTTGTGTATTCTTCTTTCAGCTTAGCCATGACGAGTTCCTCAGATGATCTTCCCGGAGGCCTTCAGCTTGCGCACCTTCTTGCCGTCTTTCTCGGCAGTGGACACGCGCGAGCCCTTCTTCGCGTCGGGGTCGTAGGGCATCAGCTTGCAGAGGGCAATAGGAAACTCCCTGTCGACAAGGCCGCCCTGCGTCCGCTCGGTGCGGCGGACGGCCTTCTTGTGGACGTTGATGCCGGACACGATCGCCGTGCCCTTCTTGGCGTCCACCTTCTGAACGACCCCGGTGCGCCCGGCGTCGTTTCCGTGAGTCACGATCACGGTGTCGTTCTTGCGAATACGTGCGATACTCATGATGCGCTCCTCTTAGACCACTTCCGGGGCCATGGACAGGATTTTCATGTAGTTCTTCTCGCGCAGCTCACGCGGAACGGGCCCGAACACGCGGGACCCGATCGGGTTGAGCTTGGAGTCGACGAGAACGCAGGCGTTCTGGTCGAAGTGCACCCGCTGGCCGTCCTCGCGGACGATCGGCGCGCCCGTGCGGATGATAACCGCCGTGGCGACCTGGCCCTTGCGGATCGAACCCGTGGGGCTCGCCTCCTTGATGGCGACGCGGATCACGTCGCCGAGGTGCGCGTACTCCTTGCGCTGCTTGAGAATGCGGAAGCACATGGCGCGCTTGGCGCCCGTGTTGTCCGCGACAACGAGGTTTGTCAGTTCCTGGATCATGTCACTTCGCCTCCGGCGCCACTATGCGCCAACGCTTTGTCGCGCTCAGGGGGCGCGTTTCCATGATCGTCACAACGTCGCCGACCTTTGCGGTGTCGGCCTCGTCGTGCGCGTGGTACTTCTTCGAGCGCACGACCACCTTCCCGTAGACGGGATGGCGCTCGCGGTAGGTCACCTGGACGACGACGCTCTTCGCGCCCATCTTCGAGACGACCGTGCCCTTGCGGACCTTCCGTGCGCCGCGCTTTTCTTCATTCGCCATGTTACTTGGCCTCCTTCTTCGCGGCGGCCTGGACCGTGAGCATGCGCGCGACTTCGCGGCGCAGCTGGCGGATCCTAGCCGGCTTTTCAACGTCAACCTTCGACGCGAGCTTCAGCTTCAGGTCGTTGAGTTCCTTGCGGACCTCGCGGATCTTCGCCTCGAGCTCCTCGGCGCCGAGTTCCTTCAGTTCGTTCGTCTTCATCAGATCTTCACTCCTGCACGCGTGATGAACTTCGTGTGGATGCCGATCTTCGTGGCGGCGAGGCGGAGGCACTCGCGCGCCACCTCCTCGGATACGCCGCCAAGCTCGAACAGCACCTTGCCGGGGAGGACAACGGCCACCCAGAACTCAGGGTTGCCCTTGCCCCCGCCCATGCGCACTTCGATTGGCTTGCGCGTGACCGGCTTGTCCGGGAACATGCGGATCCAGAGCTTGCCCTTGCGCTTCATCTCGCGGTTGATCGCGACGCGGCAGGCTTCGATCTGCGTGGCGGTGAGGAACCCGCGCGTGGTCGCCTTGAGGCCGAACTCGCCGTATGCGAGCTCGGCGCCCGAGGTGGCCCAGCCGCCGCGGTTGCCCTTGGACTGTTTACGGTACTTGACCCTCTTAGGCATCAACGGCATGACTTACCTCCGCTCCTTGCGCTCGCCGCGCTCGCCCCGTTCGCCGCGCTCGCGGCGGCCTTCCGGACGGCGGGTCGGCTGGAAATCCTCGCGCTTGCAGATCCACACCTTCACGCCGATCTTGCCGGCGGTGGTGTTGGCCTCCGCAAACCCGTAGTCGATGTTCGCCCGCAGCGTGTGCAGCGGGACCTTGCCCTCGCGGCCCCATTCGACGCGCGCGATTTCCGCGCCGTTGATGCGGCCAGAGGCGTGAATCTTGATGCCGTCCACGCCCATGTCGATGGCGAGCTTCTGGGCCCGCTTCATCGCGCGCTTGAGCGCGATGCGGCGCTCGAGCTGCTGGGCGATGGACTCGGCGACAAGCTGTGCGTCCGCGTCCGCGTCGCGCACTTCCTTGATCTCGAGGTAGACTTCCTTCTTGGTAAGCTTCTCGAGGTCGGTGCGGACGTTGTCCACGTCCTGCCCCTTCTTGCCGATGATCACGCCGGGGCGGGCGCTGAAGAGGCTCACGCGCACGCGGTTGGCGTAGCGCTCGATGAGCACCTTCGAAAGGGCCGCCTCCGCAAAGCGCTTCTTGACGGCCTCGCGAATCTTCTGGTCCTCGACCAGGAAGTCGGCGAACGCCCTCTTGGGCGCGAACCAGCGGCTGCGCCAAGCGCGGTTGACGGGCAGGCGGAACCCGGTCGGATTGACTTTCTGTCCCATATTACTTGCTCTCCTTGCCGTCCGTCAGGACGACCTTGCAGTGGCAGAGGCGGTGCGCGATCGGATGCGCCGAGCCGCGCGCCGTCGGCCAGAAGCGGCGGATGCGCACGGACTCGTCGAACACGCAGAGCTTGACGGTGAGCGCGTCGGCGTCCAGACCGTTGTTGTTCTTCGCGTTCGCGACAGCGCTCAGCAGCGTCTTCTTAAGGATCCCCGCCGCCTTCTTCGGCGAGAACTCCACTACCTTCAGGGCGGCCGCAACCGGCAGGCCCTGACACTCGCGCGCAAGCGGACGGCCCTTGGCCGCCGACATGCGGGCGTTCTTTGTAAGTGCAATCACTTCCATGACTCAGTCCTTACTTCTTGTCGGCCTTGTCGACGTGGGCGCCGTGCGACTTGAACGTGCGCGTGGGCGCGAACTCGCCGAGCCGGTGCCCGACCATGTTCTCCGTAATCTTGATCGGGAGATGGACCTTGCCGTTGTGGATGGCGAACGTCAATCCCACGAAATCGGGGAGCACCATCGAGCGGCGGCTCCACGTCTTGATCGGCTGCTTCTTTCCGGCGGCCGACATCTTCTGGACCTTCCGCAGGAGGGATTCCTCCACGTACGGTCCCTTCTTGAGTGAACGCGACATGTGTTACTTTCTCCGCTTGACGATGACTTTGTTCGAGGACTTGCCGGGCTTGCGCGTCTTGCCGCCCTTCGCGAGCTGTCCCCACGGTGAGCACGGGTTCGTGCCGCCGGACGTACGGCCTTCGCCGCCGCCCATCGGGTGGTCCACAGGGTTCATCGCGACGCCGCGCACCGTCGGGCGGATGCCCAGGTAGCGCTTGCGGCCGGCCTTGCCGAGCTTGATGGAGCCCCAGTCCTTGTTGCCCACGGCGCCGACCGTGGCCTTGCAGCGCGCGCTGAAGAGACGCACTTCGCCCGAAGAGAGCTTGAGCGTCACCGTGTCCTTGTCGCGCGCCATGACCTGCGCCTCGGTGCCTGCCGAGCGCGCGAGCTTGGCGCCCTGACCCGGCACGAGCTCAACGGCGTGCACGAACAGGCCGAGCGGAATCTGACCGAGCGGGAGGCAGTTGCCCACCGTAGCCTCGGCCTTCGCGCCGCTCATCACCTTCATGCCCACCTTGAGGCCCTCGGGCGCGAGGATGTAAGTCTTCACGCCGTCGGCATACTCGAGGAGCGCGAGGTTCGCGCTGCGGTTGGGATCGTACGCGATCGCCTTGACCTCGGCCTCGACTCCGTCCTTCTCGCGGCGGAAGTCGACGATGCGGATGCGCCGCTTGGCGCCGCCGCCGCGGTGGCGCGTCGTGATGCGGCCCTGGTTGTTACGGCCTGCGGTCTTGCGCTTCGCGCGCGTCAGGCTCTTCACCGGCTTCTTCTCGGTGATCTCCTCGAACGTGGAGGCCACGCGGAAGCGCATCCCCTGCGAACGGGCTTTAAACGTCTTGAGTGCCATATTGCGGTTCCTCTCCCTTACACGATTTCAATGCGCTCGCCGGGCTTGACTTCGACGATCGCGCGCTTCCAGGTGGTTTCCGTGACCTGGCGGCGCGTGCCGCGAACCGTGCGGAGACCGCCCTTCACGTTGACCGTGCGCACCGCGAGGACGTGCACGCCGAAACGCTCTTCCACCGCCTGGCGGATCTGGGGCTTCGTCGCATCCTTGTCCACCTCGAGGAAGTACTGGTTGAGCGCGCTCAGGCGCGAGCTCTTCTCCGAGAGGATCAGTCGCTTGATGATTTCACGGGCCATTACTTCTCCTCCTTGTTGCCGGCCACACGGGCCATGAGGGCGTCATAGCCGGCCTTGTCGCACACGATCTTCCTGAAGAGGAGAACCGCGTACGGGTTGATCTCCTGGGCGGTCGCGGAGTCGACGCGAGGCAGGTTGCGCACCATGCGGTCGATCGTCTCGTTGATGTCCGCCGTCACGACGAGCGCGCTGCGGTCAACCCCGATCTTCTTCAGGAACGCCGCCATCAGCTTCGTCTTGGGCGCCTCGAAGGCGAACTCGCTCACCACCAGCACGTCGCCAGCCTGGATCTTCTCCGAGACGGCGCGCGCGAACGCGAGCTTCATCACCTTCTTGTTCACCTTCAGGCCGAAGTCGCGGGGCTTCGGACCATGCGCCACGCCGCCGCCGCGCCACACCGGGCTCTGGCGGAAACCGGCGCGGGCGTTGCCCGTGCCCTTCTGCTTCCAGGGCTTCTTGTTGGAGCCGGCGACTTCGCCCTTGCCCTTCGTGGAGGCCGTGCCCGCGCGCATCGCGTTGCGGATGGCCACCACCGCGTCCTTGAGCGCCTGCGCGCCCTTGTCCAGGACGAGCGCGGCGTCGTCGACCGCGATGTCGGCACCGGCCTCGCCGGCGGACGTGTACTGCTTAATCGTACTCATGTCTTACTTCGCCCCTTTCTTCGCCTTGAACGCGAGGGCCGCGTTCTTGAGGGACTTGCGGACGATCACCGTGCCGTTGCGGGCGCCGGGGATCGAACCCTTTACGAGAATCACGTTGTCTTCGGGACGGATCTGCACCACCTCGAGGTTAACCGCCGTGCGGTTCACGTCGCCCATGTGGCCGGGCATCTTCTTGCCCTTCTCGATCCAGCCGGGGAGGTCGCGCGCGGCGAGGCCGCCCGTGCGGCGCTTCGAATGGCCGCCGTGCGTCATGTTGCCGCCCGCGAAGCCGTAGCGGCGGAGAACGCCCGCGAACCCGCGGCCCTTCGTCACGCCCGTCACGTCAACAAACTTGACGCCGTCGAAGTTGGCTACCGTGAGCACGTCGCCCACCTTTACCTCTTCGCCGGCGTCTGGCGCGAATTCCTTGAGGATGCGCACCTTCTTGTCCTTCAGGCCGCCCGTCTTCTCCTGATGGCCCGCGACGGCCTTCGTGAGACGGTGCGCCTTCTGCTCGCCGAAACCGAGCTGGGCGGCAACGTAGCCGTCCTTGTCAAGCGTCTTCACCTGGACGACCGGGCAGGGACCGACTTCGATCACGGTCACGCACACGCGCTTCCCGTCGTCGGTGAACACCTGGGTCATTCCGATTTTCTTTCCAATCAAACCTTCCATTGCGCCCTCCTTACACCTTGATGGTGATGTCGACGCCCGCAGGCAGGTTCAGCTTCTTCAGTTCGTCGATCGTCTTCGCCGTGGGGTTGACGATGTCGAGCAGGCGCTTGTGCGTCCGCATCTCGAACTGATCCATGCTCTTCTTGTCCACGTTCGGCGAACGGTTCACGGTGAACCGCTCGACGCGCGTCGGCAGCGGGATCGGGCCCACCACCTGCGCACCCGTCCCGCGGGCCGTGTCGATGATTCCACCGACGGCCTTGTCCAGCACACGATGGTCGTATGCCTGCAGGCGGATGCGTACTCTCTGCTGTTGCATTTCTGTTCTTCTTTCGTTTTGCTTTTTACCTAGTACCTGCCCTTCAACGGCTCCGACATCGCCGGGCGGCCTTGCGCCGTTGCCTGCGCGGTTCCCGCAAGAACCGTCTCGGAGTTGAGTTTCCGGTCAGTCCAACCCGTCGGAGAGCATGGCCCGAAATGGAACGCGCCCGCGGCGCCTTCCCGGCACTGCGGGCACGTATGTCCCTTTGCCGGACGCATCCAGTGCCTTCCCGAGGCTGCCGGACCGTATCTCGAACTCTAGACCCTCTTGGGGTTTGGGCGGATAGTATATCATAATGAGACGCTGACGCGCAAGGGGTAAAAATGCAAAAATTCACAATTCATCTAATGAGTCACTTTCATCACCGTGCCAACAAAAAAATGAGCCGGCTTAACCTAAAATTGGATGCCTACACTGTCTCTTGCTAGATTTACTTTCACCGTTCAACCTTGAAAAGACGGGTATCGGGCGAGGCGAACTTTACGCGGAACGAATCGGCGTCGCGTGCGATGGTTTCGCCTGAAAGGAAATCTACAACCTTGGCGGCCTTTGTGCGCAGGCGAACCGTCTTCTCGCCTCCGTCCTTCGTGTGGACGGCAAGAAACCCTTCCTTCGCAAATACGGTCGCGGGCTTGTCGAGATATAGATGGACACCCGCGTCGGAGGCGATCTTCGTGAGCGATTCCGGTGTGAAGAGTTTGTAGTCGTAGGCATAGACACTGCGCCATCCTTCCATCTGCGTGGCGCTGATCCCCGGCGTCTTGAACGGTACGCCCGCCCATTCCTTCACGCGCGCGGCATCGAGCGTCTTGCCGTCCGTCACGCCGGGCGCGTAGCACCAGAGGACCGTGCGTCCGTTCGCGCAGACCTTCTCGCGCAGGAACTTCGTCCGCTCTGGCGTGATGAGCAGCGTCGAGTTGAGGCAGACGAGCCTGTAGCGGTCCATGTCCAGCACGGGAAGATCGTCGAAGGAATAGATGTCGTAGGGCGCGGCGATGCGGGCGAGCTTGTTGCGGAGGTGCTGACCGAACGCACGCTCGAGCGGACACTTCTCGTTCACGTGGTAGAGCGATTCGGAGTCGCACACGATGAGGATCTCGGCGACGGACGGCGCGGGCTTGAGGGCGTCCTGCACCTTCTTGAGCGCGGCGATGCGTTCGCGCACCTTGGGGTTGCGGTAGAAACCGCCCCACATGTCGAACCACCAGTAGTTGGCGTTGTGCGCCATCGCGAAGGCGGCCTCGCGCGTGTTGCCGGCAAGGTCGTCCTCCAGCGTCTTCCAGAGGCCGCGTCCCCACTGGGTCTGGTCGTGCGGGCCGAAGTCGATTTCATGCAGGAACCGCTTGCCGTAGCGGAGGGCCGTGCCGTACACGAGCTGGCTCCCGGCGCCGCCGCCGATCGCGCGGTCGGAGTAGTTGCCGGGCGCGATGAAGAAGTCGATGTCCGGCGAGGCGTCGAGGTGCGCGAAGGAAATCTGGTGGGGACAGCTCGTCAGGTAGTACCCGAAGAACACACCGATCTCCTTCTCCTTGGGAATCGCCTTGCGCGCGGCGTTTGCGAAGAAGAGGATCGCGTTCGCTGTGATCGAGTTGTGGAACTTCCAGTACGCGATCTTCTCCGGCTCCTTGGCGGGGTCGTACACGAGGTTCTCGAACGCGGCGCGTGAGAGCGACTGCGGCGTGGGCGGCGTTTCGCCGAGGGAGAGTTTCCGCGCCTTGCACCAGCCCTTCCACCCCTTTGTCTTCGCATAGCTGGTGCGTCCGCGGTCGTATTCATACCACTCGCTCGTACCGCCGCCGGAGAGGATGTAGCAGCCGATCCGGTTGCCCCACCGCTTCTCCGCGTAGGCGATGAAGTCGAGCATCCACTCCTTCGTGCGGTTGCGCCATTCGGGCATCACGCCTGCGTGGGTGATGTCGGTGAAGGAGTCGAGCCAGAACTTATGCGTGGCCCAATAGGGCGTGTTGAGATCGATCAACACCATGAAACGCGCGTTCGGGCTCACCTTCACGAGGTCCTCCGCCTGCGCGTCGAGCGCGGACCAGTCGTAGTCCTTGAACCCCTTCCAGATGAGCGGATACTCGCAGTACGGCTTGGCGAGCCCGTTGATCGTGTTCGCCGCGAAGAAGCACCTGTTCGTGATGCCCATCGCGGCGAACTGCCCCGTCCGCTCAAACTCCTTGTTGAAGCTGCGGTACGTCACCCACAGCTGCTTCTGGCACTGTTCCTTGAAACCGACCGGTTCAGGCGCCCCGCCAAGAGCGACCACCGGCGCAAGCACGGCGAACATCACAGCCGTTACTGCGTTTCCCAGCTCGGCTAATGCTGATTTCTCTTTATTTTCCATGCGCACAGTATATCATAATTTGGGCAGGTACAGGTCGTACGTCTGCGCGACATCGGCATGGTCGGCGCCCGCGCCCAACTGACGCGGCCCGTACGCGAGGTCCCTGCAGACGTGGACGCTGGAGAACCACGACGACCTCTTCGGCTCCAGACTCAACGGCTCCGCCTGAACCGGCGCAAACGCCAGCGCCGCGCAACACGCGGTCACCGCCGCTTCGACAAACATTTTCTTCATCTTTGCATTCCCTTTCTGTTGGCAAACTTTTTCCGCGCTTCACGCATTGCCGCACAGACGTTGGCGATCTCCTTCTCGCGTTCGTCCAAACGGTCGGTGTTGAACGACTGGTACGTCATCACGACAAGCCGGAGATTTGCGATGATGTCGCGGAAGTCCTGGGCCTTCTGTCCCCCGTGGCGCTTCGCCTGGACGATCTTCTTGGGGTCGAAGAGCTTCGCGTCCTTGAATATCTTCACGATCTGCTCGCGGTAGCAGTCGCCGAGGACGATGGCGCTGCCCGCGTTCGCCACTGCATTCGTCTCAAACTCTGGCGCGTAGTGCGGATTGTTCCACAGGCTCGGGTTGTACCAAATGTTCAGCAGGTTGCTGATGTCGTCATCAACGCACCACACCGGTTCGGCGCGCGGGGCCCCGAGGAAGCGGTTGAACGTGAGGCGGTTCTCAAGGTTCGTCGCCGCGAATTCGGCAAAGCCGTCGTAGATGAGCCCCATCCCATAGGCGTTGAAGTGCGTGCCACCGGGCGGATAGACCCACTCCTTCCACTTCTTCTTCTTCGAGAGCAAGTAGGTGCTGGCGTCGAATGTCTTGATTCCGTTTGTACGACACAGCGCCGCGAGCTTGCCCTGCGTGTCGTAGTTCGAATAGTCGAAGAACCAGTCGAGCCACGCGGGCAGATATTCCGGGTACGCCTGCGGCTTGTCCGCCATGGGCACGAACACGAAGTCCGCGCCGATCGAGCGACAGAACGCATCGACCTCCTTGAGTTTCTTCATCACGGAGGCGTACTTCGCCGTGTCGCCGGAACGGTCGGCCTCAAGGTGGAACTTCAGGTACGGTTTCTCGAACAGGATGCCGTCGCGTCCGTCCATAATGCTGCACTTGTAGCCGTGGTGGAACGTACGCAGGTTGAAAACGTCCCAGATCTGGAGCGACGTCCGGAGAAACGTCTTGCGCATGAAGAAGTTCTTGGAAAAGTCCTCGGTGAAGGACGTCTGGAACGTGCGGTTAGTGTAGCTCGCGTACGTGAACGGCACGACCTTGGTTCCCTTTTCCCAGCCGTACAGCTTCGTCCAGCCCTCTTTTGCGCCGAAGAAATAGAGCGCGGGGAGGACGAGCAGCGTCGCGATCAATACGAAATAGACGATTTTCATTGCTCTGACCATGGCGCGCTCCTCAGAATCGGAAGTAGATGAACGGACTGTACGCCGACGTCATGGCGAGCATGAACGCAACCGCGAAAAGCAGCACGCCGAAGACGAGGCGCGCGGATTCCGGCACCCGCCGCGTCATCGGCTCGAACACGGGGTAGGACGCCACGATGCCGACGACCATGAGAACCAGTTTGTCGAGCGAGATGAAGTCGATGAGCGGCGTGAACGAGCGGAACGCCGCGTCGCCGCCGCCGAACATGTTGCCGATGTACGTTCCCGCGTAGCCGAGGTCCGGCGCGCGGAACAGCACCCAGCCGATCACGACGAAGAGCATCAGGTAGAGATTGCCGACGACCTTCGGAAAGCGCTTTACGACCTTGCCGAATCCGGCGCGCTCCACGACAAGGCCCACGCCGTGATAGACGCCCCACGCGACGAAGTTCCATGCCGCGCCGTGCCAGATACCGCACAGGAGAAAAACGATAAAGAGGTTCAGATATGTGCGCACCGTCCCCTTCCGGTTGCCGCCCAGGGGAATGTAGAGGTAGTCGCGGAACCAGCTCGAAAGCGAGATGTGCCAACGTCGCCAGAATTCCTGTACGGAGCATGAGGCGTAGGGATGGTCGAAGTTCTCGAGGAACCGGAAGTTGAATACGCGGCCGAGACCGATCGCCATGTCCGAGTAGCCGGAGAAGTCGAAGTAGATTTGGAGCGTGTACATGATTGCACCGAGCCAGCAGTAGAAGCCCGGGATCGTCTCGACCTTCGCCGCGAAGATCACGTCCACGGCACCGGCCATCACGTCGGCGATGAGCACCTTCTTCGACAGACCGATCGTGAAACGGCGGAACCCGGCGACGATGTTGTCGAAGTCGGCCGTGCGGTTTTCGATGTCTTGGGCGATGGTCGCGTAGCGCACGATGGGACCCGCGATCAGCTGCGGGAACAGGCTCACGTAGAGCATGAACTTGAACGGGTTGCGCTGGACCTCCACCGTTCCCCGTCGAACGTCCACAATGTAGGAGATGATCTGGAACACATAGAACGAGATGCCGATCGGCAACGCGACCTGCGGAACTTGCATATTTATGCCTAAGAAATTGAACGCCGGAAGCAGGTTGGTCACGATAAATCCGATGTACTTGTACGCCACGAGCGCACCGAGGTCCGCGCACACGCCCACGCCTAGAAGAAGTGCCGATAGCCACCTTCGCTCGCCCGCAGCCGCCATCCCGAGCGCGAGGAAGTAGTTGAGCACCATCAGCGCAAGCATGATGACGACGGCGGACGGTTCGCCCCAGGCGTAGAACAGCAGGCTGAACAATAGCAGCACGTAGGGCCGCGCCTTCGTATTCGCCAGGAAGTAGACGCCTAGAAGGAGTGGCAGAAACACGCCGAGAAACACCGCTGATGTGAATACCATCTTAATACCTCGAGGTAATTCATAAACCCCTCTTTCGTGGCAGTTACGGATTTAGCCACCCGACCTGAAATAAGCGTCAATCCACAACCTGATCGAAACGGTATGTGGGATTGGGACGGCCGGGCTGAAGATAAAGCCAGTCGAGAATGTCGAAAGCGGACTTGCCGGCGACAGCCGCGTCCAGGGTACTGCGGACCGCCAGCACCATCGCCACCGAAACCGCCGGATTGAGATGCGCACAAGAGAGGTAACGCGTCATGTAAACCGCCAACGTCACGCCCAATCCCCATACCAATCCGACTTGGAAAATGCTGCCGTATTCGCCGAACAACACGGCGCACGCCACAGACGAACAACCAAAGAGCGTCAAAATAAACGTGCCTAAGAATTCGCCTAAGAAACTTCTTTTGTCCATTCAACTTTTCCTTTCTTTGCAACTGCGGCGAGGCTGCTTCTTGACTTTTTTGCACTCATCTTCTTCAAGGGCAACCTCTTCAACTTTTGAATGGCGTGAATGATACCATATTCACACCGCCGCTCGCAAGCCGAAAATCTCGGCACGCGTTACCGGGGACGCGTGGTAGTTGTGTTACAGCTATTTTTAAACGGTGACTTAGGTCCTATTTGAGGACCAGATCCTCGCTGTAGTCGATCACGAAAGGTCCGTTGCCGCGCGCGGGGAAGGCGTCGTTGTAGATCACCTCGTTGCTGCGCCAGACGAGGTTCGACACGGAACACGCTCGCAAGAGCGGAATTCGCGGCGTCTCGAAGCGGTTGTGCTCAACGACGATGTTGCGGTGGTAGCGTTCCTTCTGCGACTTGAGGTCCTTGAGGTTCGGCCGAATCTGGACGATGCCCTCGCCGCGCAGGAACGCGCAGTTGCGGAACACGTTGTTCCGGATCGTCACGTCGCGGCACGCGCCGCTCTCGTACCAACCGCTCGCGTCGCCCTCGAGCTGGATGACCTGCGAAGATACTCGGTCGAAAAGATTCCCCTCGATCACCGTCTTGCCCGGAGTCGTGAGCAGCACGGCCCGTGCGCAGATCTTGCGCGCGATGTTGTTGCGAAAGACGACGGCGGGCTGCCAGTCAGCGTTCTCCACCGCATCGCCGGACGCGTACCCCTGCGGAACGGGTTCGGCGAGGGTGATGACGGCCGTACGATGATCGAGAATCCGCGCGTCCTTCACGATGGTTTCCACGCCCGGCTCCAGCGTCGCCGCCTTGATGAAGCGAAGACGCTCACCCGGCAGGAACACCTCAAAGCCCGTCGATTGGTGGTGCATGTAGCGGCAGACGAGCGTATCGGGTTTCGGTATGCTCTCGATCCTGAGGCACGTGGAATGCACGTTGATCGCGTCATCGACCGTCGCCTCGAAGAAACAGTTCTCCACAAGGACGAGTCCCTTGCAGTTCGAGAAGTGCGTGGCATCCGCCTGAAGCGCAGTCGCGCAGCCCGATCCCCGGCGGGCGAACGCGCCGCCCGTGCGGTTAGACGCTTTGCCGCTCCCACGGATCGTCACGTTCTCGCATCGCTGCGCGACGAGTCCCATGCCGTCGCCACCATGCCAGGAACAGTCCTCCATGAGCGTGTCGTGCGCGCGGCAGAGCGAGATGCCCGGACTCGGCCGGTAGGGACTGCGCAGCAGCGCAATGTCGCCCGCACGCAGCGAACGCGGCGCGCGCCTGTTCTTCCCCAACTCCAGGCGTACCGTTCCGTCGTCAAGCGCCGTCGCCCTTCCCATGCCGCCGATGCCCATCAGCGGATCAAGCGTGTCGCCGGCAAACGCCTCGAAAATCGGGATCGGGTTTCTCCATCCCTCGCCGACGGCGATCAACCGCCCCTTATCGGCCGTCAAGGGGAAACGCATCGGATCGGATTTCAGGACGATGCCCCCGTCGTCAACCTTCACCACCTCTGCCTCCGTGAACGGGGGACGCGCCCATTCGAACGCGATTCCCTTCAGCGTCACGCGCCGCGTGTCCATGAGCGTGAGGCCGACGCCGCTTCCATGGAACACGAACACGGCGCCGTCGCCGTGCAGCGTCATGTCCGCAACGTTCAGGATCGGCAGGAACACGCTGTGCGGCTGCGGGTTGTCGTGGTTCGAGATGTAGTAGTACAGCTTCGTTGGAGAACGGAAATGGTATTCGCCCTTCGCAAAGCGCAACGTCGCGCCGCTCTTCACCGCCGCCAGCACCTCCGCCGTGCGATCTTCGTCGCCGCGCGGCTCAAATGACAGGGCCGTCGCCCCGCCACCGCAGTCACGCGCGAAACATACGTTGTCGATCACCACGCACTTGTCGCACGCCTCCGGCTCCATGCCAACCGGCTGCGGCAGAAGGAACTGAAGCGAATAGACACCGGGCCGTGCGATGTCCACCACCTCGCTGTATCTCGCGTATGTCGCCTTCGTGACAGGCGAGAACGCGCCCTCGTAGAGGAGTTTCCCTGTGGCTTCGGCATCATGGAGAACGCGCACGCGGCAGGACGCGCGCACCCAGTACTTGTCGTCGCGATGTCCCCTTCCCGCATAGTCGAACGAAAGACGGTACTTCCCAGTCTCCTCCACCTTGAAGGATTGCAGGGCATACGAATCGGTGGAGTCGAGCCAGGCCTTGTCGCGATTGTTGAAACTCTGGACGACAAGCGCCTTTCCGCCCAGCGCGCCGTCCACCCAAGAGTTGTTGCCCGCCGCGCAGACGGACACCGTTCCCTGCTTGTTCGCCTTCCCCTTCGTGTCATTTCGCGTCCATGGCGAAAACTCGCCCGATTCGAACGTGCCATTGACGATGAGGTTCGTCCCGGAGAGTCCCGACGACCTCTTCGGCTCCAGCCTCGACGGCTCTGCCTGAACCGATGCAAAAGCCAGCACCGCACAGCACGCGGCCACCGCCGCATTGAGAAAAATGTTTTTCATCTTTGTTTTCCTTCCCTTTTCCTGGGGCGGATATTCTAACAAATGCCACCCCTCATGGCAACGTGACGTTCTTTTCGGAATGATAATGTGGTATAATTACCCGCACCGACATGACAGAGGAAATATCAGAACAGCAAATCACGGCGGCGCTGAAGCGCCACTTCGGCTATGACGCCTTCCGAGACGGGCAGTACCAGCCCATCGAAGAGGTCGTCAACGGCCGCGACGCCGTCGTCGTCATGCCGACCGGCTCCGGCAAGTCCCTCTGCTACCAGCTCGCCGCCCTTCTCCTCCCGGGCACGACGCTCGTCGTCTCGCCGCTCATCGCCTTGATGAAGGACCAGGTCTCCGCCCTCGAAAAACGCCAGATACCCGCCACCTTCCTCAACTCGTCCGTACCTCCCGACGAAATGGACTTCCGCCTCGCGGCGATGGCGAACGGCGACTACAAGCTCGTGTACATCGCCCCCGAACGGTTCAGGAACGCGGCCTTCCTCCAGACGGTCGCCCGCACGGAACTGGCCCTTCTCACAATCGACGAGGCGCACTGCATCAGCCAATGGGGACACGACTTCCGCCCCGACTACCTCAACATCCGGGATGCGCTCGACGGCTTCCCCGACATCCCCATCCTCGCCGTCACGGCCACCGCCACCCCCGATGTCCGCGCCGACATCATCCGACAGCTGCGCCTCGGCGAAGCCCCGCGCGAGAAGCCCTACGTGCAAGTACAGGGATTCAGCCGCGACAACCTCTACCTTTCCGTCCACGAGACGCAAAGTCACGACGCGAAGTACCGGCACGTCACGGATCTCATCCGCAAACACCGCACCGGCATCGTCTACGTCGCCACGCGCAAACACGCCGAGAGCGTATTCGCCCGCCTTTCCGACGAAGGCCGCCGGCTCGGCGAATCGACGATCCTTCTCTACCACGGAGGCCTCTCCGACGCCGAGCGCACGCGCGTCTACAACGCCTTCGTGGACGCCAAATACCCGGTTGTCGTCGCCACCAATGCGTTCGGCATGGGCGTTGACCGCGCCGACATCCGCTTCGTGGTCCATTGGGACATCCCCGGTTCGATCGAAGCCTACTACCAGGAGGTCGGACGCGCCGGACGCGACGGGCTCCCTTCTTTCTGCGAGCTGCTGTTCTCCTACGCGGACGTGCGCACGCAGCGGTTTTTCATCGACGGCGCCAATCCGTCCTGGAACATCGCCAGCGGCGTGCTCGCGGCGGTCCGCCGGTCCGCCAAGGGACGGCCAGTCGCCATCGACGCCGACTCGCTGGCCGATCAGCTCGGTACGAACGGCATCGCCATCGAGACCGCGCTCAACGTGCTCGCCCAGCATAAGGCCGTCACGATCCTCCCGAAAACGCGGTTCCGCGATCCGCCGCTCGTGTCGCCGAATCCAGACGCGGACGACAATGCGCTCCGCAAGGTGTTCGAGGCCCGCCGCGAGAAGGAACGGCGCGACCGCCAGCGTCTCCAGGACATGATCAACTTCTGCGACACGCCCGGTTGTCGCCACAAATACATCCTCTCCTATTTCGGCGAGCAGGCGCGTGCGGACGTCTGTGGCGGTTGCGACAGATGCGGCCTGCGCACGGCCCCCGAACCACTCACGGACGCCCAGTGGATCATCGTGCAGAAGGTTCTCTCCTGCGTCGGCCGGATGAAGGGAGAACATGCCGTCAGCCATGTCGTCAACGTTCTGACCGGTATCAAGAGCGCATACGTCGAGCAACACAGGCTCAACGCCCTCTCGACCTGGGACATTCTCCACGGATTCAAGCCCGACCTCCTGATCATATTGATTGAGACGCTGATTCGTTCAGGCTGCATCCGTCCTGTCGCCGACGGCGACGACCGCGTGGCGCTCACGACAAAGGGACTTCGCGTCGCACGACGCGAGGAACCAGACTTCACGATCCGCTGGCCGACAGAGGCAGTCAAGGCGCGTCCAGCTCGTACCGCAAGCAGGGTACCCGCCCCGCGTTCCTATGACGATTTCGGCGGCCACCTGTCCCCGGAGGCGCGCATCCGCGCCAACGCACTCCGGCGCTGGCGTAAAGAAGAGGCGGACAACCTTGGCATCGCCGCATTCCGAATCATGAGCAACAAAACGCTCTTCCGCATCGCCGAGGAGAACCCGCGAACACTCTCCCACCTCAGCCACATCGTCTACAACCAGACGCTCAACACCTACGGAGAGGACATCCTAGACGTCCTCTCCTCGTTGTCCGATTGTTGAATGGCAATATTTGGCGAAGACAGGACCCCGAAAACCGCGTGCGATTACGGTGCGGAACTAGCACACACCTCCGTGTAGGGGGAACGCACCACCACGGGGAAGGCCGCGCTTGTCGCGGCCTGACTGGGAACGCCGCCATCTTGGCGGCGCACTGACGGTAGTAGATATTGCAGCCGTCCATCGGGCAAGTGAAGTCGAAATTGGAAGACGTCAAGTGGCAAGAGTACGAACAACAACTTCAACTTATTGGTAGCACTTCTGGTCGCCTTATCTTATGTACATGACAAGGGGTTCGTTGTCCACCGAACATTCCACTCGCAGATTCGGATCGGATTGTCCTCGACGGATTATCTTTGCGGCGTTCCATGTCGGATCAAAAAGGAATTGCGGTGGCGACTGGCACAGTTGCGTGAACACAGGTTGTCCGTTCGTCGTTGCCGTAATCGAGCGCAGCGTTCGATTTCCGTTGAGTCGCAGTTTCCAGTTGAGCGCAACGTGCCCAGACACACCAGCGTTGGAGAATGTATCGCCGGTGGTGAGGTTCACGACCTTCCACTCTCCACAATTGCACCCGACGGACATCGTCTCTTCCGTCCGCGACAGGATTCCGTCGCAGTCCGCGTCACGGCCAAATACGACCTCAACACCGTTTGACGGAGTTGTATCAAGTTCGATTCGTACGGAAAACTCCTTCGCGTCATTCCGTGATGCGTCAAATACGCAGTTGGTGACGACCTCGCAGTCGTCGTACACTGGCGGCGGCATGGTCGATACGACAAGCGCGGCGGCAAGAAACGTGGTTGCAAGTGTCATGGCTCTTTTCCCTTCAGGCTTAATTCCCGCCAAAATCAATGTTCAGTTGTATCAACGGCTGTTCAGCGGAATGAAGTTTATTGGTCACAAAAGTGAAGCGCCTATTGAGAAACGCCCAACCGCTGTTTTGCGTTATGTTGGTGTTTGCCAAGACCATGTTGACAAACACAAGACGGTTTGAGCTCATCGCATATCCTGGGTAATACTTCCTCCAAAACATATCATACTCACCGTACAACTGCCACTCTGTCGCATCGTTCGTGAAAACACTGGCCGCCCTGTCACAGACACTTTGCGAGACAAGATTTGACTGGCTTGCGGCAACAACCTTTGCCGCATATTCAAAGCATTTCGCTCGGTCTTTCCACGTGAAGTCAACGCGGTTCGTGAATATAGCCTCCATTGTGGCTGTGGTTTCATCGCTAACGGGCGAGAAACGTCCATTGTGGCTGTGGTTTCATCGCTAACGGGCGAGAAACGTATGAGCCTGCCGATTTCATCCCTCCGTTTCCATTCAGGGAGCGTTTGGTTCAACACGAGTCGGCGCATGT
This sequence comes from uncultured bacterium, assembly GCA_902802945.1. Lineage (GTDB taxonomy): Bacteria > Verrucomicrobiota > Kiritimatiellia > RFP12 > UBA1067 > RUG572. Next base: position 55,125 of record CADCOC010000033.1, read on the forward strand.
ACGGAAGCGCGTTCGTGTAGTTCATCGACACGCACTGGGCTGTTGCTTTAAATGGCAAGTCCCTGTCGTTGTTAGTGTCATCGGTGAAGTCCGTATCCGCCATGACCGCGAGATAGGCGTCAAGTGCCGCCTTGCGCCGTTCGACCGGCCAGTCGCCCTTGAGCCGGATCCCGAAGAACACCTCTGGCAGATTGTATTCGGGCTCGATTACCTCATAGTCCCACGTCAAGTTGTCCTGAAACGGTTTCTGGGCAACCCGCAGCATAGTCCTCACCGCATACATCGTGTCCTCGGGGAGTGGATTCGAGCTTAAAGCCGCAACGGCGAGCAGCGATGCCGTCCCGGCAAGAAGCATAATTCTTGTTCTTTTCATTTCGCGTACACTCCTTCAGTTGTCTGTTTCAAGTTTATGGCGCCTATCTCGCCAAATCCAAGACTCACTTCTTGATGATTGTTGTTGTTGATACATTCCACAGCGCCATCGGGTATGTCGAAGTTGTTGTGATACCTTATTTCCTCCCCGAGCATGAGGAACTGCAGGATGACACTTCGATAGGTATCTGCCGAGGAGTAGAAACCTCGTCCTGTCTCGTCTCCCCAGTCGCGTGGACGTGACTGGAAACGGGATGCGGAAATCGGCAGGTCGGCATCCGGCACCACTAGGGGGTCTTCATCGTCCGGGAACTTGTACCTGTCGTAACAGTCCCACAATCCCAGCATGTGGCCGAATTCATGCGCAAGGGTTAGATCTGGGCTCTCGCTTTTCACAAACACGCAACCGGGCAATCTAAAACCATTAGGGCCGCCATCCTCCCCTGCACCTTTGCGAATGTCACCTACAAAATAGATGTTGATGCAGCCGCTGACGTTGTGGGCTTGAGAGAGAGACCTGACCTGGCTTGACACGACCGTTCTGCGCAATGGCCAAATTCCAACCCGCTCATGCGCGACGATGTTCCAGTACTCCGAAGAATTAGGCAGCATCTCAATTTCCAAGAGGTTGAATCTGATCCCGACTTGGCTGAATGCCAAATTGGCAGCCTGCACTTGAGCACGAATGTCCGGCTCTTTCATTGCCGGATTTCCCTCTTCCCCTTCTACTGATTCATCACACACCACGAACGCCCTCACATCCAGCACGCGTTCCTGGACGATCGGCAGCACGAACTGCGGCTGTATCTCGTCGCCGTTGAAACGCGCCTCAACCGTAACCACCCCATCTGCAGCAGTAGGCGTTACGACCACCCGCTTTCCAACAGTCGGATTTACGGTCGCAGAACCTTCCTTCACATGCCAGTGAATCTCGCTTTCCTGAAATGGCCCGTTGTAGTCTACACACAACACGGCGTTGGTCCCATAGACAAGACGCGACGGGTTCACGATTCGCGGGGCTGACACATCCCGCTGCGAGTTCACAAGCTTCCGCAGCGGCTCGATGCAGCGGAACGTAACGGAGTCGGTCAGCGGCTCGCCGCCATCTGCGGGAGTAAACGTGGCGGTGATCGTGCCCGTGCCAAGGTTTGGGCACGACATGTAGATTGTATGGTTTTCCGTGTATGAAACGTCATTCGTCACCGCAAGCGGAAAAACCGTCAACTCAGT
>CADCOC010000034.1 GCA_902802945.1 uncultured bacterium
AAATTTGTCAATTAGAAAGGATTCAAGGATATGAAGTACATACTTATTCTTGCATGTGCGCTGTCCGTCACCGCGTGTGCGGCCGCCGTGGACGGAATTTCATTCGAGGGGCTTTCCCCGATCGACGCGGCGGCGTTCGGCATTGAGCGCGCCGACAAGGACGGCGACCGGATCTACCAGTTCACGGAGAAGAGCGGAACGCACGCGCGTGAAATCGTCGTTGTGCCGGGCGACGGCTTGAAAGCCGAGGCGGCCGAGGTGCGGTATCCGCAAGGCGGTACGGCGGAGCGTCCGTTCATTGAGAACGGGAAGATCTATCTTACGTTCGCGCCGGGCGAAAAGCTTTCGCTGGTGTGGCCGAGGTCGCGACGGGGCGCGACCCTCCCGTTGCGCCTTCCCGAAATCGTCGGGCGCGAACAGCCGGCGCGCATCGTGCGACGCGAAGTGATTGAGAAGGACGGCGGCGCGGCGCTTGAGGGCGCGGCGTGGATCTGGCATCCCGACGCGATGCAGAAAAAGGCCGTCGCGATACTGCGCACGACATTCGACATTCCAGAGGGCGCGGCGGTCAATGCAGCCACGCTCACGTTCTCGCTCGACAACGGTGGCGAGGTGCGGGTGAACGGGCAGGTCGTGGGCAAGCAGGAGACGAACTCGTCTTCGTGGATGAAGCTTTCCGTGATTGGCGGCGCGCTCGGTGATCGCGCCCTACCGGGTGGCGGCGGTCGCGGGGCGACACGCCCTACCGGTGGCGGCTCGGCGGGGACGCCTCGCCCTACCGATTTGTGCGCATTGCTCAAACCCGGGCGGAATGTCCTTGAGGCGACGTGTGATAATTTCATTCCTGGCGATGCGGGATTCATCGCCTCTCTCGACATGGTCGTGGGCGGAAAGAAGATGCGCGTCTTCACGAACGACAAGTCATGGGAGGCGTCGCTTGACGGCAAGACGTTCAAGCGCGCGAAGAGCGCGGGAACGTACGGCGCGATGCCGTGGATGCGGTTTGGCGCAGATGGCATTGCCAGTCAGAAGCCGCTGAAGAGATCTTGCTCCACGGAGCTGTCGTTCGATCTTGGGAGAACAGTTCCTCCGGGACGTCTCTATTTGGTAGGCGACGGTTTCTGGCGCGAGGTCACGTCTGACTTGAAGCCGGGCTTGAACAAGGTGAGCGAAGCGCGTGACGTGAAGAACCCGCGCCTCGTGTGGACCGCGCCCGCGCAGGGCGTGTACGATCTGCGGTGCGAATACCTCGCCGAGCCGATGGGCGTGGTTACGCCGCGCTTCTTCTGGAAGTGGGCGGGCGAAAGACCGAAGGAGTGGATGTTCAAGGTATGGGAGTGCAACGGGCAAGATGCCAGTTCAAGTGTGGTGGCAGAGTTCAAGACGGATAAGCATCTTTACGTACCGAAGATGAGTTTGAAGCCTTTCACGCGTTTCTGCTGGAGCGTGGAGGATTGCGGCGCGGTGGCGGAAGGCACTTTCGTTTCGGGTATTGAGAAATGGGAGAAGCCGTTCTTCAAGCCGCCGTGGAAGCATGACCAGAAAGAATACTGGATTGCGCGGAAGAAGGTGACGCTGAAAGGTGCGAAGAGCGTGATCATCGCGCTCGCGTCGCTCGGGTCGCACAGGCTATACGTGAACGGCAAGCCGGCGAGCGACTGCTTCGGACCGAACCGGAGCCACGTCGAGGACGGCATCCTCCTTGCCACGACATATGATGTGACGGATCTTGTGAAGGATGGCGAGAACGAGTTCAAGGTCTACATGCACGACGGCTGGGCAGCCTTGGGGCAGTGCAAGGAGAAGGAGTCGTGTTTGAGCGTGGATGGACGCATCGTGACGACGGAAAATGAAGTGGGTAAAGTCTTGGTGATCGACTCCGCCGAGCCGTGGGACGTTTCGCTCAGCGCGGACCGCTCGTACGGGCCTTTGTGCTACAACTGCAACGGAAGCAGACGCGGCATTGAACATCTCTGCGACGTGGAGCGCGAGACGCGCCACGCGCGCGGTGTGGTGCGCACGGGGCCTGCGTTCACCGTCACCTGCGACGTCTCCGAACGTGACTACGCGATTCGCGAGATCAGGCCCGTCTCAATCGAAGAGACGGCGACGCCGGGCAAGTGGAAGATCGACATGGGCGAGGCGTTCTCCGGTATCATGCGCCTCAAGCTCACGGGAAAGAAGGGCTCGGTCGCGCGGATGACGGCGAGCGACACGTTCGTTGACGAGTGCGTGTTCGGGCAGATCGCGGAGTTCGAGTTCTGCGGCGGCGATGGCGTGTTCGAGAACAGGATGAATACGCAGTCCGGCAGGTTCTTCTTCCTCACCGGATGCGAGAAGCCGGAACTTGACGACGTGACGGGTATCGTGATCGGTTGCTGTGGACGCATCCATGGCGGGTTCAAGGGAGACCGCGATCTTGAAACGATTCTCGCGCTCGACCGCGACACGTTCATCGCGACGACGATGGGCGGCGTGACAGTGGACTGTCCGCACCGCGAGCGCCTCGGCTACGGCGAGGCGAGCCTTTCCGCGATGTGGGGCGACGGCATGCCGCAGTTCGACAGCGCGGCGTACTATTACGCCTACCTGCTCAAGTGGGCGTCGAGCCAGCGTCCGGACGGCAGCATCCCGCACGTGTCGCCGAACGGCTACGGCTGGGGCGGCACGTTCTGGAGCAACTTCCCCGTGTATGCGCTCGCGGAGTACTGCCAGCGCTATCCCGACGCGCGCTTGAAGGGCATCATGCGTCCCGTGATCGACAAGTGGCTCGACTACCTCAACTCGCATGTGCGCCCGGACGGCATCCTCGCGCAGTACGAGCCGAAGAGGGGCGATTGCCTTGGCGACTGGCTCTACCCTGAGATACACAAGACGAAGCACACCCACGGCGACTGGGGCCACACCGTGGAGGGAATGTTCTTCAACAATTGCGCGTACGCCTGGGCCATCAAGCGCGCGCTGGGGATCGACGGCCTCATCACGGATCCCGCTCGTCGGGCGGAGCTGGAGCGCCGCCACGCCGCGCTCGTGAAGGCGATCGACCGCGAGTGGTACAAGAACGGGCTGTACGTCTCTGAGGACGCGCGCTACCAGGCGATCGCGCTGCTGGGCGGCGTGGCGGATGCGGGCGGACACCGTTCCGAGACGGAGAAGGCGATGCAGGACATCGTGGAGTGGAAGGGCTACATCGACGGCGGCAGTCCGAGCTACATGCCGATCCTGCGTCTGCTCTGCGCGACCCGACGCGGGCGCGAGCTCGCGCTGCGCACCTTCCGTCGCCGCGAGGCGCCCGGCTTCCTCTACTTCGCGGACGAGGGGTACAACACGATTCCCGAGGACTGGTGGTACGGACGCTCGTCGCGTGGCAGCATGATCCACACATGCTACACCGGTCCCGCCGGCGCGCTCTTCCACGGCTTCGCCGGCTTCGAGATCAACGGGAACAAGATCACCGTCGCGCCGCTGCTCTCGGATACATTGCCGAACTTCTCCGCGTACACCGAGACGCTGTACGGAACGCTGTGGGTGAAGGTGGAGTCGAAGGGCGGACGCCGCGTCGTGTGGGTGCTGTGTCCGTACGGCTGCGAAGGGACGTTCGTCGCTGACAATGCGCGCCACGCGCTCCGCCCCGGTCTCAACAGGTTCGAGGTGGCACAGCAGTAATGCCGTCAGACAATGACGGGTGGTGCGGTCTTATGGTATCATTCAAAAACTCGTATCCAAAAAAGGAGCAAGAAAGATGACAAGAAAGTTGATGGTAGCCGCCATTGCGCTGGCGGGGGTAACGAACGTGATGGCGGCTGGCGATGCGCCGCAGAAAGAGGTAAGCGAGGGGATGTCCTTGCGGGCGAAGATCGCGAAGACCTGCAAGATCACCGGTTCGGACGTGTGGTACGGTTACCGTCGCACGAAGTTCAACTTCAATGGCCGAAAGGCCTGGGTGGTGGAGCCGTCCGTCGCGCCGGCGAAGGGCATGCCCTGGACCTGGACGATGCAGTGGGCGGAGGCGTTCGTAGACCGCACGGGTGTCCCTGACCTGCTCGGAAAGGGCTACCACCATGTAACGATCGACGTGTTCAACACGCGCATGGACGAAAACGGCCTCAAGGCGTGCGCGGCGTTCCAGGAATTCCTCGTGAAGGAACTTGGCTTTGCGCCCAAGGCCAACCTCGTCGGCATGAGCTGGGGCGGTTTCTTCTCCACGCGCTACGCAGCCACCTACCCGCAGAACGTGCGCCGCATCTACCTTGACGCGCCGCTCTTGAACTTCGACGGGTTCGGCACAAAGGTGAACGTCCAGCAGACTGCGGGGCTGATTGGGCCATGGGCTGCGAGGCTGCCTGCCGACGGCAAATGGACGAACGATCCGTGTATGCCCGTGAACATGGCCGAGCCAATCGCGAAGGCCGGCATCCCGGTGCTTCTTCTTTACGGCGGACAAGACCAGACCGTGCCGCCGGCGTTGAACGCGGAGCTGTTCATTACGCGCTTCAAGGCGGCTGGAGGGAAGATCGGCGTCGACAAGCGCGGCGGATTCGGACACCATCCCCACGGCGTCGATCCGAACAAGACGGGCAAGATCGTCAATTTCGTGATGTCTGAGAAATAAGATCTTGCAAATCCTCCTTTCCAGCATTCCAGTTGCGGTGCTCGTCATCGCGCTCGTCGGGCTGAAACTTCCGGCGTGGAAGGCCGCGCTCGCCGCGTTCGCGGTGTGCGCGGCCGAGGCCTTTGCACTGCGGGGCGTGACGCTTGGAGACATCGCGACCTGCTCGCTCAAGGGCGCTTCGACGGGACTCTTTCCAATCGGGCTCATCATCGTTGCGGCGCTCTTCACCTACGCCGTCGTCGTGGAGTCCGGCGCGGAGGAGGAGATCAAGAGCGGGCTTTCGTCGCTTTCCGGCGACAAGCGCTATCTTGCGCTTCTCATCGCGTGGGGATTCGGGAACTTCATGGAGGGCATGGCGGGATTCGGGACGGCGGTGGCGATTCCGTGCGCCATCATGATGGGCGTCGGATTCGATCCGCTCAAGGCGATTCTCTGCTGCCTCGTCGCCAACACGACGCCGACGGCGTTCGCATCCGTCGGCGTCCCGACATTCGTCCTCGCCTCGGAGACAGGGCTCGACGCGGGGCGGCTCGCGTCCGCCATCGGATTCGTCCAGCTTGCGGTGGCGTTCGCCTCCCCGTTCCTGATACTCTTCATAACCGACGGCCTGCGCGGACTTCGTGAACGCTGGTGGCTCGCGCTTGTAGCAGCCGCGTCATTCATCGTCCCGTGGCTCTCGCTCGCCGCATGGGCGGGCTGCGAACTGCCGAACATCGCCGGCAGCGTCGCGACGCTGTTCGTGCTTGCGCTCATGGGCGACCATTCGCGGATCGACATGCAGCGGCAGAGACGGGCGTGGTGTCCGTTCGCGATCGTCGTCGCCGCACTCGGCGCGTCCGCGTTTCTTCCGGCGCGCTGGAAGGTCTCGCCGGGGTTCGTGATTCTTGTTGCGGCGTTCGTCGGCGGACTCTGCCAGGGGGTGCGTCCGGCACGGCTTGTCGCGCTTGCCGGGAAGACGGCGCTCAAGTACGCCCCGGCGATCGGCACGATCTGCCTTGTCCTCGCGCTGGGCAAGACGATGGGCGCGGCGGGGATGACGCAGGACCTCGCCAACGGACTTGTCGCGGCGACAGGGAAGTGGTATCCGGCCGTGTCGCCGGTCGTGGGCGGGCTTGGTGGGTTCGTCACGGGTTCCGGGACGAGCTCGAACGTGCTCTTCGGCTCGCTGCAGGCGTCGATAGGGACGACGGAGGCCGAGCAGCTCGTGTTCGCCGCGTCGAACATCATGGGGGCGGGAATCGGAAAGGTGATCTGTCCCCAGTCGATCATCCTCGGCTGCGCGGCTACGGGGCTCGCGGGGCGCGAGAGCGAGGTCATGAAACGCGCGTTCCGCTACTTTCTTTTTGCTCTTGCCCTCGCATGCGCATCCTCGTTTTTGATGGTGCACGCACGATGACTGAAAAGGTAAAACGGACGATGAAAAAATCAATCATTGCTGTAGTTGCGTTTGCCGCAGCGAGCTTGGTGCTCGCGCAGGAACAGGCCTGCACGATAGCCGATTTCACAAAGCCGCACAAATGGGGCAACCCGCACCATGTCGTGGACGTGGTGTCATCCGAGAAGGGACTTTCCTTTGCGATTAACGGCGAAGACCCTTGGTTATTCGGCCCAACGGTCGAAATTCCGGCCGTTCCCGCCGAACTGCGGCGCATGACGTTCGCCATGACGTGCGCGCCGACGTCGCACACCAACAGTTGGCAACTCTTTTTCGCTTCGGTGAACAGACCGTTTTCGGAGAAGATGTCGTGTCGTCTGCATCCCGTGGGCGAGCCGCCCTACACCCGCTTCGCGACGAAAGGCGCCGTTCCGTTCAACCTGAAAGGCCCGTGCCACTTCCGCCTCGACCCGCCGCCCGGCAGCAACGAGACGTTCACGGTGAAAAATCTCACGATGAAATGGAGCAAGCCGCTCTGGAGCTATGCGCCGCAGAAGGTTCCGCCGCTTGTGATCCCCGCATCGACGCCGCTCGTCCTCAAGGACAAGGGATGGGAGCTGCGCCACGACCCCGACCGCATCGGCGCGTTCAGGTTCATCTCGCGCGGTAAGACGGTGGAGAACTTGCCGGAGGAGCCCTTCGTTTACGTGGACAAGTCTGGCAAAGTGCGTACGCTTGACTGGTCGAAGGCGAAGATGACTGCCGTACTGGACGGCGGATCGCTTTCGACCGAGGCGCAGGCGATTGACGCTGACGGACGCAGATGGTGGAGCCGTCGACACTTCATGACGGATAAGACGAACGATGCCCTGGCCGTACTCACACGCATTGAGGCCGAGACGCCCAAAGACAACGGCAAACCGGCGAAGGCGCTGCATGTGCCGGCGTTGACGCTGTTTGTCGACCGGGCCTCGAACGGACACAAGCACCAGGCGATGCTCGCGGGCGTGGAGTACCTCGACGACGAACCGTCGTCCAACACGAAGGAAATCCGCACGCACGAACACAACCGCCTGATACCGGCCGAATACCGCCTGAGCGCGCCGATGGCCGCGTTTACGAAGGACGGCAGCTGGTTTGCCGCGTTGTGGATGGAGATTGAAAAGATCAAGAAGAAAGGTGCGGGACCGTCCCAGTGCGCAGCCGTGTTTGATACGCCCGACCGTCTGTTCAAGAGCGGCGGACACCTTCTTGCGTTCTGGGCGCCCGCCGTGGGACCAGCGCGCGGCGAGTCGGAACTTGACGTGTACGAACCCGTGCCGCTCCATAAACTTGAACACTTGGCGCTGTTCAAGGCGGGTGAGGGAGAGAGCGTGGCCGACGCCATCGAGGCATGGCTTTCCGGCACAACGCTTCTGCCGCCCGACAAGATCGACCAGACGGCCGCGCTCGAACAGCTCGCGCACGGCTGGCTCGATTCGGCCATCCGCGAGGGCGTGAAGTTCAAGCACGCTATCGGAGGAAGCTTCAAGTCGTCGCTCGTCGCGGATGCTCCCGTACTTATGCAGCATCTTGCGTCCGCGCTCGACCGCGAGCCGAAAGGCGACAGGAAACTTGCCGCGCGTCTGCGTTCGGTTGCCGCCGAGATCCTCGCCGCCGTGCCGAAGCGCGACGTGGGCTTTACGGGCGTCTCGCACGTGCGGCGTCCCGCGCCCGTGCTCGTTGCGGGTGACGTGTCGACATTCCTTGCGCGCAGGGACGCGGACCTCAAGAACGGCAACGTCACGCTTGCCAGCGGCAAGCGCATCTGGAGGCCGCAGCCCGGCAAGCCAGACTTCGGCGAGACGCTCGGCGCAGACCACTGCAACGGCTACACGGCGATGGCGCTTGACGGACTCCTCTCCGCGGCCACGGCGCAGACCACTGCAACGGCTACACGGCGATGGCGCTTGACGGACTCCTCTCCGCGGCCACGTGGAGCGGCGACGAAACGGAGATCGCGAAGGCGCTCGTAATCGTCGACAAGGCGACCGCGCTCTACCACGGCACGGTGCCGCGTGGCGCGCAGCCGTGGGAGATGCCGCTCCACACGCCGGACATCATGGCCTCGGCGCACCTTGTGCGGATCTATACGCTCGCCTATCTCCTGAAATCCGATCCCGCCTATCTCCGCGAGGCGCGGCACTGGGCGTATGGCGGCCTTTCGATGGTGTACATCGTGCCGCCGCCGTTCGACTTCGGCGAAGGCGTGAAGCCGGTGGGATTGTACGCGACATGCGCGGTGATGGGCGCGACGCGCTGGGTGGCGCCAAACTGGATCGGGCGTCCCGTGCAGTGGTGTGGACTCGTCTATTCGGCCGCTCTATGGGATTTTGCACGGATCGAACCCGATGTCAAGGCGCGAAAGTTCTGGCGCAACATTGCTACTGGCATCACGGTCTCCGGCGCGCGGCAGAACCACACGGCGGCAGAGCCGCGCTTCGTGGGGCTGCTGCCCGACTCCTGGAACCTGGAGCACCAGTCACGCTATCCGATTCCGATCAATCCCGGCACGGTGCAGGAGAACGTCGCCGAATACGTGGGCATGCCGTTCTATTCGGTGCGCGCGCTTGCGCGTGGGGACGGCGGCGCGCCGGCGCTCGTACATGCGGCGGGAGACGTGGAGGCGCTTGCGCCGGAGAAGGGAGTGTTGCGCTGCCGTGTGACGGCGTGGCCGCAGGCGCCTTCCAAGGTTGTGGTGACGCGCGTAGCGAAACCGAGCAGTGTCCTTTTCGATGGCGTTCCCGTCAAGTTTGAGTACATCTCCGAGCGCCGTGCCCTGGTGGTAGAACTCCCCGCAAGTGCGCGTGGGGTGCTAGAGGTTGTAGAGAGACCTTCTGTCCCGGAGGAACGCGAGCGCGAGGCGATCTGCGCGACCTTCATTCCGCATCCGAGCAGGAACTCGATACGTTTCCTTTCGGTGTTGCCGCCGTAGCCCGAATATGATAGACTAACGACATCCAAAAACCTAATAGGAGTAAATCATGATGATTACAAAACGTGGTTTCATCTGCCTTGCTGCGGGTATGCTCGCGGCATCGCTGTTTGCGGGTCCGCATCACCGGCCTTTGCCGCGCCATGCGCCGCATGGTGCTTACTGGTGCCCTAAGTGCGATGGCGATGGCTACAACTGGACATGGTACGGCTGGAAGAAGACATGCGGCGTCTGCGATGGCCGTGGCTGGCTCGTGAAGCGCGTTCCGCCGCCACCGCCGCCAGTGGTTAAGCCGCCCCATCACGGCAAGCCGCACGGTGGTCCTGTTGTCGTTGCGCCGAAGCCTGCGCCTAAACCTGCGCCGAAGCCCGCGCCGCATCATGGTAAGACGCCTCCGACGAAGGGTACTCCGCGTCGTTAAGTGTCGGGACGCCTTTACCTCACGCACCTCGCGTGCGCGTGCGCCCTCGGGCGCACGAATGATGAAATCCTCGCAAACGTGCGTTCCCGCACGTCTGCGGGGATGGTTTCGCTTACCGATGACGTGCCGGGCCGGGAGATACTCTTTGGCCTGGTGCCAGGCGAGTTGCCGTGTATAGACGAACCTGAATTCGACATGCGCACGAATCGTTTGCTCCTGTACTCTGTGCAGAACATGCGTGCTGAGTTGGAGTCATTCGTTGCGAGACATGGCGCGCAGCGTGTAGCAGTGGTGCTGGGGGCGTCAAACACGGGTATCGACGAAGCGCAACGCTACGTTGGCAAGTGGCTGGACGATGGGGCCAAACCCAGTGATATGTGGTTCTCTCAGATTGAGCTTGGTACGCCTGCCGACTATCTGCGGAGGGTGCTGGGCGTGAAGGGACCGGCGTATGTTGTATCCACTGCATGTAGCTCAAGCGCAAAGGCGTTCGCTTCCGCGCGCCGCCTGATCGCGGCTGGTGTAGTGGATGCGGCCATTGTGGGGGGCGTTGACGGACGTTGCCGATTTGCGATGAACGGTTTCAATGCTCTTGGCGCGTTGTCGCAGGGGCTGTGTCGTCCACTTGCGCCGGACCGCGACGGCATCAATCTGGGTGAAGGAGTTGCGTTGTTCACGATGGAGAAGGCCGCGATGGGGTCGGCGGTCTATTTCGCGGGGGCGGGTGAGACGAGCGACGCATATCACGCAACGGCACCCGATCCAGAGGGACTCGGTGCGGAGGCGGCTATGCGCGCTGCGCTTGCCGATGCTGCGCTTGATCCTTCGGACATCGGATACATCAATTTGCACGGCACCGGCACGCAGGCGAACGACGCGATGGAGATGAAGGCCGTTCGGCGCGTGTTTGGCGAGGGCTTTACCGCTTTTGAATCCACGAAGCCGTACACGGGACACTGTCTGGGCGCGGCGGGCGCAGTGGAGGCCGCGATATGCTGGTTGAAGCTGCGGGCAGGTGACGTCGCCGGTGCCGCGCTTTCAAATTCCTTTGCTTTCGGCGGGTCGAACGCGAGCGTTGTCCTCGCACGTGAGGGCGCATGACCTGGTCGTTGGATGATTTGTTGCCACACCGTGCGCCCATGGTGTTGATTGCCGATGTGGAGTCGTTTGACCCCGTAGCCCGTTCGCTCACGGCGAGAGTGTCCATCACGCCCGACCACGTGCTCTACTCCACGGCGCTCGGAGGCGTGCCGAACTGGGCTGCGATCGAGTTCATGGCACAGGCTGCCGCCGCGCTCGCCGGCTGCATTGACAAGGAACGCGATCCATCGCAGCCTGCGCGTCCGGGGCTTCTGCTCGGCACGCGCCGTTTGGATCTGCACGCCGATTCTTTCGCTGCTGGCCGCACTTACAGCGTGAAGGTCACTAGCGCGTTCTGGGACGGCGATACGGCGTCGTTCGAGTGTACGGTCGTGGATGATTCCGGCACTGTTGTGGCGGAGGCTGCGCTCAATGCGTACCGCCCCAAGGATTTTGGAAAATTTCTCACGGAGCAGGCAAATACATGAAGCGTGTTTTGGTTACAGGATCGTCGCGCGGCATCGGCAAGGCCATCGCCGAGCGGTTGCGGTCTGACGGCTTCGACGTGGTGACGCACGCGGTGCGGAGTCCGGACGCCAACCTTCACTTCGACGTGGCGAACCGCGATGAGGCGCGTCGAGTCCTTGAGGCGGACATTGCGTCGAACGGCCCCTACTACGGCGTTGTGCTGAACGCGGGCGTTGCGGCGGATGCGCCGTTCCCCGCGATGGAGGATGATGCGTGGGACCGCGTGTTGCGCACGGACCTTGATGGTTTCTACAACGTACTCAAACCGCTGGTGATGCCGATGGTTTCTGCCCGCATCCGTGGACGCATCGTGGCGCTTTCGAGCGTGAGCGGACTAGCCGGAAACCGCGGACAGGTGAACTATTCGGCGGCGAAGGCCGGCGTGATCGGCGCGGTGAAGGCGCTTGCCGTGGAGCTCGCAAAGCGCGGCATTACCGTGAACGCGGTGGCGCCGGGCGTGATCGATACGGAAATGGCGGCGTCGCTGGAGTTTCCCGACGAGGTGAAGAAGGCTATTCCGATGCGGCGCTTCGGCACGCCGGAGGAGGTGGCTGCCGTAGTGGCGTTCCTCTTCCGCGAGGATGCTGCGTACGTCACGCGTCAGGTAATCTCAGTCAACGGCGGCCTTTTCTGATTGACGCAGCGCGGACTACGAGAGAGAAAATCGACTGGGACAAAGTGGGTGCTCCCACCCACAGAAAAAATGATAATTCTACTTGTGGCTAGATGAGCAATATGATATAATGTCTACCGTTACCCCAAATAAGGCAATTCGCAGAAGGCAAATCGATGAAGGCGCAGACGCCAGAAGACAAGAAGAGGATCGAAGCGTACAACAAGACGCTCGACCAGTATCCCAAGCCGAGCGTGACGGCGGATATTATCGCCGTGCGTCCCGCCTACAGCGAACTTGACGAGGGCGAGTGGCGAAAGAACCCGAAGTTCGCCTTAGAGGTGTTGTTTATTAAGCGCGGCCAATGGCCGTATGAGGGTTGCTGGGCGCTGCCGGGCGGATTCGTGAGGGGAGAGAAAAAGGACGGTGTGGTCAGGGGCAGGGAGACCGTCCGCGAGTGTGCCATTCGCGAACTCAAGGAAGAAACCGGCTTAAAAGCTCAGGCCTTGATTCCCATCGGCGTGTTCTCTAAGCCGGATCGCGACATGAGGGCGTGGATCATCTCCAATGCCTTCGTGTGCGTCTGTCATCGTGGGGAAGGCGATCACGTGAGGGGCGGCGACGATGCGGCCATGGCGAAATGGCTTCGCCTCGAGGCCCCCACCATCGGAGATGGAAAGTTCCATCTCCCGTTCTACGAAGACGGCAAGTTGCGGTTCTGCCTGACTGGCACGTACCAAGAAGATGACCTTGACGGCGGCACGGTTACGTCGGTTAAGGACAACCCGCTCGCCTTCGATCATGCGGAGATTATCGCGCAGGCGTTCTTGCGGATGCTCGCGTTCGACAAGAAGAAGCTCGTGTTCTTCTTCCTTCCCGAGAAGTTCACGCTCGCCAACTACATCGACATCTACCAGTACCTCACGCGCTACTCCGTCAGCCCGGCAAACATCCCAAGTTTCCGCCGTCAGCTGACGGAAACGAAAGATCCGCTTCTCGAAGTGTGCAAGGGGGAATGGGAGGATCTCGGTGGTCGCGCGCACGCCCCCGCAAAGCTCTACCGCAGAAAGAGTTGTTAGTGATTAGTTGCTAGTGGCCAAGCTTGTCGTAAACGGACTTCATATTGCTAAAGCGGATAAATGAAAAGGAGCAAAAATGAACAGAAGAGAAAATGACACGGCGGGATTCCCGCAGACGCTGACGGCGGAAATGCTGCGTAGCTTCATCACCACCGAGCGCGGTTGCACACACCCGAGGGTGGGGGAGATCGGCGAACATCGCTTCATCGCGAAGTGCGGGAGCTGGTCGGCGTATTCGAGCGATGAACACGTCCACAACGAGTTCGTGGCCGACAATCTCCTACGGGCGGCTGGACTCAACGTTCCATCCTCCCGCGAGTACCGCGTCGATTTCGGGGAGGGGCGCGGACGCCAGACAATCCGCCTCGCCGCATACGACGATGCGCTGAAGCCGATTATGGAAGTGTGGGAACGCGCGGACGCCACACTTCGTGCGAAAATACGCGCGCAGGCGGTCGCCGCCTATCCCGTCCAGGCACTCATCGCAGGAATCGACACGTTCACCTGGGACAACGTGAAGGTCGATTCGGACGGCAATCTCTGGTTCGTCGACAACGGGGCGAGCTTTGACTTCCGCGCCTGCGGGAAGCTCAAAGGCTGGTTCTGGAACAGGCGAGACGTGAACAATCCGAGAAGCGGCTACCTCTCGCTCGCCAAGCATCCAAACCAGTACGATCTTCAGCGAATCCTCGGAAGAGTTGATGATGCAGAACTTTGGGCGGCGGCGAAAGCGTGTCAGTTCACGCAACTTGTGGCGCAACTGCCCGAGGCGTACCGCAAGCCGGAACTGGTGGACTATGCAAAGGCACTTGAAGAAGCTTCAACAAACAACTAAAAGACAATGAAAGGAAAACAGAAAATGGACAGAAACAAGGCAAAGGGAATGCTGTGGGGACTCGTCGTGGGCGACGCCTTCGGGAGCCCCATCCAGTTCAGCGGCAGGGACAGCCATCCGTGGATCACGGAGATGGTGGTATGCCCGGTGTTCGGACTTCCGCCCGGCTACTGGACGGACGACGGGTCGATGGCGATGTGCGTCATGGATTCCTTTGCCCGCAAGGGCGGCTATGACCTGAAGGACATCGCCGCAACGTTCCTGAAGTGGCTGAAGGAGGGTTATCTCTCTTCAATTGAGGGGCGTTCCTTTGACGTGGGTAATGCCACGTACGACTCGGTCATGGCATTCGCCCGCACCGGCTCGCTCGTGAACGGGCACGAGGAATCGCAGGGGAACGGCTCGGTCATGCGCTTCGCGCCGAGCTACCTCATCGCCCGCGCGCTCGGCCGCCCGGAGATCATCCACGAGGTGAGCGACGTGACGCATGCGTCGGCGACGGTAAGGGAAGTGTGCGACAGGTTCGCCGCCGTCCTTGACGAACACCTCGCCGGCACGCGCACGAAGAAGGGGCCTGGTGCGGAACTGAAGCGCGAGCAGGTGAACAATTCCGGCTGGGCGGTCTCGACGCTTGATGCCGCGCTTTGGGCGTTCAACACCACGGAGAACTTCGCGGACGGCCTCATCGCCGCCGTGAACCTCGGCGGGGATTCCGACACCATCGGCGCGGTCTATGGACAGCTCGCCGGCGCCTTCTACGGCTTCGACGCAATCCCTGACCGTTGGGTGAAGGCGGTCAAGACCTGGGAGATGGTCGACGCCTTCATCGAACATTTCCTCAATGCTTTGGAAAAGTAATGCTATGCCGGCCTTCCGTCCGTTGTGTTCTGTTCTCGCCGATTTTATCGGCGA
The DNA here is from genome assembly GCA_902802945.1 of uncultured bacterium. Classification (GTDB taxonomy): domain Bacteria; phylum Verrucomicrobiota; class Kiritimatiellia; order RFP12; family UBA1067; genus RUG572. Next base: position 14,430 of record CADCOC010000034.1, read on the forward strand.
GCTCCCCTGCCCCCGCCCCAACGAATCACAAATCACGAATCACGAAAATGTGCTATACTACCCGCATCGGAAAAGCAGGAGAACAAGCAGGCATAGACTGAAACAGACAGAGACCCGTCGCGGCACCTTGCACGGCAGGTCGTTCCAGTGAAGAGACCATGTAAATCTTGATAGGTTTCATTTAGGATGAAGAGCGAAGAGATAAAGAGACTTGTCGCCAAGAGCGAGAATGCCGCCGTCGAGTTCAAGCGGGCGCGGGGTGGCGTGCCCGCCGATTTCTGGCCGTCGTACAGCTCGTTCGCCAACACGGACGGCGGCGTCATCATCCTTGGCGTCCGCGAGAAGGACGGCAAGCGCGAGATCGAGGGGCTGGCGAACACGGAGACTTTTTTCTCGCTTGTCCGCATCGGCGAACGTTCTGGCATGGGGCTTTCAAGCCTCTACGGCACCTGGGAAAAGGAGCATTTCGCCGCGCCGTCCATCGTCGAGAGCTACGAACCCGACCGCACCAAGGTGATGGTTGAGTTCGAGGCCGACGATTCGGAACTGGGGGAAATGATAGGAAAACCCTCAGAAGTGGGGGTAAAGCCATCAGAAGTGGGGGTAATAGGGCCGGAACTGGGGGAGAAAACCTCAGAAGTGGGGGAGAAAAAGGCTGTAAGTGAAGGTGAATATGCCGAAGTGAAGGAGAAAACTGGCGTAAGTGACGATGTAAAGGCTGCAAGTGACGATGTAAAGACAGGAAGTGTCCATGAAAAACAGATAAGTGACCATGTAAATCATGATTTTGAAGTGTTGATGGGGGCCTATCGAAGTGACTTTCGTGAAAATGCAAGGAAAGTTTTTTATGCCTTTGCCGAGGCCCCAGAAGCCGATATTTCCAGTGTTGCAAAAAGGTTGGGGTTTTCAGCGAAAAGCGTCTGGCGCGCCATACGTGCGATGAAAGAGGTTGGGCTGCTTGTCCGCGAAGGCGGCGACAAGGGCGGCAGATGGATTGTCAAGAAAGCGGGGGGCTGAAATGATCGAGCACCGCGGCAGCAAAAATACTGGCGAGTGTCAAAACCGGTCAGATCTGTTTTCTCACTTTTATCAACGAACCACGAATCACCAGTCACCAACCACGAAATTTTGCTATACTACCCGCATCGGAAAAGCAGGAGAACAAGCAGGCAGAGACTGAAACAGACAGAGACCCGTCGCGGCACCTTGCGCGGCAGGTCGTTCCGGTAGCGGTGCGCGCCGCGAGGAACAAGCAGAGGAAAAAGAGATGTTCAGATGGCATTGCCGGTAAACATAGACGATCTGGTCAACCACCGCAAGGTGGAGTATGCGCGTATCGAGTACAAGGAGGGATGGAATCCCGAAAAGGTACTCCACACCCTGTGCGCATTTGCCAACGACATCGACAACTGGGGCGGTGGGTATGTCATATCGGGGATTTCCTGAAGGAACTTGAACTCGCCGAAGCGCGCAACACGGGCTACCCCGCAATCCTGCGGGCGGTCGAAAGGAACGGTTCGCCCAAGCCGATCATCGAGACGAACGCAAGCCGGGACTACTTCACCTTTGTCCTGCCCATCCACAAGTATTTCCGTCAGTCCGATGTGGAAACCATGCGCGAACTGAACGCCACCGATGACCCGATAACCGCACCAGTGCCGCACCAGTACCGCACCAGTACCGTACCAGTAACCGCCCCAGTTAAAAAACTGTTAACCGCGTTGCGCAACGGACCTTGCTCACCGTCTGAACTGCGGGTTGCCGTTGGCATCAAACACCGCCAGACGTTTAGGGCGAATTACCTCAATCCGGCCATTCGTGCTGGCTTTATATGCGCAAAAGACGGCCTTTCGCCGCATGATCCGAATATTCGCTATTTGCTAACGGACGTGGGACGGAGGGTTTTAAATGGGCCTGTGAACGAGCTTGTGAATGAGGCGACAAAACGTCCTGATGTCGTGATAAATGAGGCGTTAAATGAGGTAAATAATGAGGAGATAAATCTTTTATCGTCCAGTGAACGGACGATAAAACGGACGATAAAAGAAGACTTGCTGGAGATTATCTCTCAAACACCAGGAGTGGCTGGACCTGCATTAATAGCAGCTACAGGCAAGGGGAGGACTATTGTAATGGATGCTTTGGCAGCACTTCGACGCGCAGGAAAGATCGAACATCGCGGCAGCAAGAAGACCGGCGGGTACTTTACAACCGAGTGACGGAAGTGATATGGTCAGCAACTGTTTTGGCACTTTTATCAACAGGGACTAAGTACGAACCACGAAATTTTGCTATACTACCCGCATCGGAAAAGCAGGAGAAAAAGCAGACATAGACTGAAACAACCATAGACCCGTCGCGGCACCTTGCACGGCAGGTCGTTCCAGAGGCGGATTTAACGCCTCATATCGGTAGGGCGGGCACCCCGTGCCCGCCGCGAGGAACAAGCCCCGGAAGGGCAACCTACCCTGGGCAACGTACGCAATCTTGCGTATTTGGCTTTACGCGAAAATCGCCAGTTTTCAATCAGTAAGCCGGATATGTGGGACGCGCTGCGTGTTTAATCACGCGGCGTGTCTGATATTCGTGTTTACTGATAGGCGTCTGGCGATGCCTCGCGTAAGACATTGAATTGATGGCACGCCGCGTTTTTTGTCCGTGCGGCACGGCGTGTTTTTGGAATGTCACGGACTGGCAGCAGACTACATGATGCACACTGTAAAACTTGCGATTATTTCAAAAAGTACACTTTATGGAATAATCGCTGATTATCTTGTTTTTACCATTGCTCCGTCATAACAAATTTGGTATAATCCGCGCCATGGGCACATTAGAAGTGACATCAAAACCGCTTGTGATCCTGCACGGCGAAATCAAAACGCCTCCCCTTAGTGCTGCAGCACGACTAGAGGCGGGAATCAACTTGCGGAAACTTCAGCGCGGAATGACTCTAGCCATGCCGATTTCTCGTCCCATGCCGTCGATTGGCACTCGGTGCGCCGAGTTGCGCATCGTGGACGTGAATAAGACTTGGCGGATCATCTACCGCGTTGATGAAGACGCCATTCTCATTGCCGAAGTTTTCGCAAAGAAGACCCAGGCAACACCCAAAACAGTCATCAAAGTCTGTAAACAAAGGTTGCGCGACTATGATGCAATTACCAAAGGAGCTTGAAATGACAGACGCAAAGAAAAAGATGTTAGCGGCAAAGGGCTACAAAGTCACCGATTCTGCGGAGTGGCTTGGACTTTCTCGTGAAGAGGCTCAGATTGTGGATATGCGCGTGGCACTTGCGCAGGAACTCGAAAGGGTTCGCAAAGCCAAGGGCATAACGCAGGCAGAACTCGCCAAGCGCGTCGGGACGAAGCAGTCCGGCGTGGCACGGATGCTGAACAACCCGGACACCAGCACGATGGACAACCTGATCAAGGCGCTTATCGCCCTTGGTGAACCCATCAGCAAGATTGCTGCCTGCCTCTTGCTCTGTTCAAACAACTAACCGCTAATGTCGGTAGATTTTCCACGGGCTTAAGTTGATCCTCTGCATTTCCGCCAGAAGGACGTAGGGGACATCCCGCAAAGACGCGCGGCGGTCCGCACCGTAATCTCACGGCTGCGGTAACGCCGGACAACCTCATCAAAGCACGGCGGCGGGTCAATCATCGGCCGCCCGAACTTCACCCCGCGCGCCTGGGCGGCGGCGATTCCCTCGCGCTTGCGCGTGCGGATGTGTTCGCGCTCCGTCTCGGCGACGAACGAAAGTATCTGCAACACCAGATCGGCGATGAACACGGCAAGCAGTCCACGCGCCGTGGTCGTGTCGAGAAGCGGCATGTCGAGGACGCGCACATGGACTTGCCGTACCTTCACGAGCCGCCGCCATTCGGACAGAACCTCTTCGTAGTTTCGTCCAAATCTGTCGATGCTCGAAACGACAAGCAGGTCGCCGGGCTTGAGTTTCCTCACGAGCTTTTTCCACGCAGGTCTGTTGAAGTCTTTGCCGCTCTTGTGGTCGGTGAAGATGTTCTCCGACGTGACGCCCGCCGCCCGCAGGGCGACAAGCTGCCGATCCTCGTTCTGGTCGTCCGTAGAGACTCGCGCGTAGCCGTAGATGTTTGCGATGAGGTCTGTTTCCATGATGAACCTTTCAGTTTGAGATTTTTTGCTGAAGCGCAGATTTTGCCACAACGGACGCCTCCGTTGTGATATAATTTTGGCTCATTTCAAAAGGTGTACTTTGTGAAACGACAAGCTGCCACAAAAAAGACAACACTTCCACCGCCAGACGGCGGTGGTGCGGCGGCAGAATCTAATGCGGTAGATGTCAGCGAACAGGAATTGCTGGAGCGGCACCCCGAGGTGTTGCGGGCTTTGCTGAAGGATCATGCCCGGACGGCGTATGAGGTTGAAAAGGCCAAGAAAGAGGGACAGCAGCCTGCGAAAGACCAATGGAACATCATCTGGGGGACAAACAACTATCTGGGTTTGGGTGAAGTCGGCTTTGGCGAAGAGGACGAGATCACGGAAGAAAAGATCACGGGGAAGAATCGCTTGCTCGTTCGTCCGCGTGCGGTCAAGGAAAAGGAAATCCAGCGGCAGCGCGTGCGGGACATGGCGGAGGTGTTCACTCCGGCATGGGTGTGTAACGCGCAGAACAACCTTGTCGATGAAGCCTGGTTCGGACACCCCGATGCGTTCAACCACGAATATGTGGACAAGGAGGGCGTGCACCGCTGGACGGCAACAGAAGGCAAGATCGCCTTTGACGAAGAACCGTCGCCCAAGTCGAAGAGGTCGTGGAAGGATTACGTTCGGGATGTTCGACTTGAAATCACCTGTGGAGAGGCGCCATATCTCGTTAGTCGGTACGACAGCGTGACAGGTTTGCCGGAACCTGACCTGAACCACCGCGTGGGCTTTTTGGATCGTAAGTTGCGCGTCGTCTCGGAGAACACTCAAAAAAGCGATGAGTGGCTTGAATGGGCGCAGGAAGCTGTAAAGTCCGTCTACGGATTCGAATGGCAGGGCGACAACCTGCTGCTGGCGCGAGAGGCGGTTCTCTTTACCGTCATCGACTACTACAGAGAAAAGTTCAAGCGAGAGCTTCAGGAGAAGTCCATGAAGTCTTTCGCCGACATCATCTCGTGGAATCTCTGGCAGATGGATGGGTTGAAGATGGTGATCCCGTACAGTTGCCACGAGGAGACAGCGGCACAGATGGAGCTTTTCGCTGAACCGGAAAAGAAGGAATGTCCCGCCTGCGCCAAAGGTTTGATGACGGGACACAACGGGATAAAATGCATTTTGCGCGACTGGACGAAAAAGGGCGACGCGCAGAAAATCCAATTTGAAACGCTTGTCAAGGAAGGCGATGGTAAGGCGGGCACCCCGCGCCCGCCGATGGACGATGCATTTAGCGGCGGTCGCGGGGCGACCGCCCTACCAGGGATCTGAAAGAGGAGGTCAAGATGGCGATATACGAAGTGTACACGGAAAGCAAGAAGGCCGCAACCGACGGTAAGATCGAGCTGCGCGACGAGCAGAAGGAAGCCGTCGCTAAGGCAAAGTACGCCTTTGAGGCGGAGTTTACGGCGAAGCGTCCATTCCACAAGTTCCTGTGGAACGCCAAGATGCGTTTTGGCAAGACGCTCTGCGCCATGCAGCTGGCGAAGGAGAGGGGCTTCAAGCGGACGTTGATCGTGACGCACCGTCCCGTAGTCAACCAAAGCTGGAAGGAGGATTTCAAGAAAATCTTCCAGGATGATCCCAACTGGCGATACGGTACGAAGTTTGAAGATCATCAAGACGGAAGTTTCGCTGAACTGGAGATGTTTGCCGGCGACGCTTTGAGTCGCCGTTGCAAAGACCACCACTATGTGTTTTTCGTGTCCATGCAGTATATCAGGTTGTCCAGCCTCATCAAGGAGGACGGCGATAACGATCCCTTGAAAAAGAAGATACTCAACACCGACTGGGACCTGGTCGTCGTCGACGAGGCACACGAAGGGACTCTGACGGTATTGGGCAGCCGTGTGGTCGCAAAGTTGAGCCGGCCCGGTACGTGCGTCCTCCATCTTTCCGGTACGCCGTTCAACCTGTACGAAGACTTCGCCCCGGAAGAGATATTCACCTGGGACTATATTGCGGAGCAGAAGGCGAAACGGGAATGGGAGGTGAAATATCCCATGCTGCCGAATCCCTACGCCGAGTTGCCCGTGATGAAGATATTTACATACGATCTCGGAAAGTTGGTCAAGGGCGAAGGTCTCATCAAGGAGAACGCAGGGTTCATGTTCACGGAGTTTTTCCGCACATGGACTGGTCACGCCAAAGTTGACGGCGCAGCGATGCCCGCCGGTGCGAAGGGCAAATTCGTCCATGAACAGAGCGTCAGGGAATTCCTCGACCTGCTGTGCAAGAAGGACGAGACGAGCAACTATCCGTTCTCGACGGACGAATACCGCAAGAACTTCAAACATACGCTGTGGGTTGTGCCGGGTGTCGCGGCGGCGAAGGCTCTTGAGAGTCTGCTCAAGTGCCATGCCGTTTTCAAGAAGTTTCATGTAATCAACGTGGCCGGCGAGTCCGATGACGACGTAGAAGATGACAACGCACTGACGCGTGTCCTGAACGTAATCGGGGAAAAGCCAGAACTCAAATACACCATTACCATCTCATGCGGACGTCTCACGACCGGTACGACGGTGCGCCCCTGGACGGCCGTGTTCTACATGAAGGGCTCCGAAAACACGAACGCCGCCACCTACATGCAGACGATCTTCCGCGTCCAGACGCCGTACCACACGAACGACGGGCGGATGAAGGCGGAGGCGTATGTGTTCGATTTCGCGCCGGATCGTTCAATCAAGATGCTCGCCGAGACGGCGCGGTTCTTCGCCAAGACGAAGGGGAAGGACAAGCTCGAAAAGAGCTCCGTCGCGAACAAGCGCGAACTAGACGCCATGAAGGAGCTTCTTGATTTCTGCCCCGTCATTTCGTACGAGGGCGGACAGATGAAGGCGCTCAAGGACGAGAACGCGCTCTTCGCGAAACTCTCGGAAGCCAAGATCGACCGCGTGGTCCAGCGCGGCTTCGACGACGTCGCCCTCTATAACGTTGAGGAGCTCCTTAAGAAAGACCCTGAATCAATCAACAGGTTGTTGGGCATCCTTGGTCGCACGCCCGGGACGCGCGAGGCGCAGAAGATCGATCTGAGCAAGGCGGGCTTGAAGGGAAAAACACCCAAGGGGACGAAGGACGACGAAAAGGGCAAAGAAGGTGAAGGCGATGACGACGAGACGAAGAAGGCGAAGGCGGCGGCCCGCAAGGAGCGCGACAACCGCATCGCTATCCTGCGCGGCGTCTCGCTCAGAATCCCGCTCCTGATGTTCGGTGCGGAGGTGTCGAACGAGGAAACGGACGTGACAGTGGACAACTTCGCGGGCCTGATCGACGATGCCTCTTGGACGGAGTTCATGCCGCGTGGATTCACGAAGAAAGACTTCAAGGAGATCAAGTCCTGCTACGATCAGGTCGTGTTCAACAAGTCGTGGCAAGAATACCGCCAACTTGCACGTGCAGCAGATTCGATGATGATTGAAGAGCGCATCAAGGCGATCACGACGATCTTCAGTTATTTCCACAATCCCGACAAGGAGACGGTGCTGACGCCTTGGCGCGTCGTGAACATGCACATGTCGGACACAATCGGCGGCTGGTGCTTCTACAACGAGCAGTTTGACGGACCCAACCTTGACAAAGACGGGAACGAGACACCGCAGCCGCGCTGGGTCGAACAGAAGGGCGTGACGAAAGACATCTTCTGCCAGGCGGACGAGAACGGCGATACGCCGGTCAGAGTGCTGGAAATCAACTCGAAGACGGGACTCTACCCCCTCTACGTCACCTATTCGCTCTACCGCAGCATCTTGCCGATCTGGAAGGAAGTGAAGGGCGAAAACGGCGTTCTTTCGCTCCAGGAAGAACAGGCGCTCTGGGACAAGATCCTGCAAGAGAACATTTTCGTCATCTGCAACACGCCCATGGCAGCGCGAATCACGGAGCGGACACTTCGTGGATTCCGCAAGGTGAAGGGAATGCACATCAAGGACGAGAAACTCGTCGAGCAGGCGACGACAGATCAAGATGCGCTCGTCAAGAAACTCAACAGTGAAAAGTTTTGGTTTGGGAAAGGAACAGACGAAATGAAGTTTAACGCGATTGTCGGCAATCCGCCGTATCAAAAGAAAGGCATTAACGTAGGCAACCGAGATAATCCCGTGTATCATCTGTTCATTGACGTTGCCTATTCGCTTGCCCCAAAAGCTACGCTCATTACACCTGGACGCTTTCTCTTTGGCGCAGGACAGACGCCTAAGGCATGGAACCAGAAAATGCTTGAAGACCCACATCTCAAGGTTGTATGCTACTGGCAGAAATCGGATTACGTGTTTCCCAATGTCGATATCAAGGGTGGCGTGGCCATCACTTATCACGACATGGATACTGATTTCGGAAAGATTGGTATGTTTACCACATTCCCGGAACTCAATTCGATCCTTCGTAAAGTACGAGCAGTCGAAGGAGATAGGCCAATGTTGGATTCTATTATTTCTCCGAGGGGACATTTCCGTTTCTCGCAAAAAGCGTTTGCCGAACATCCAGAGATTCCGAGTGCTGTTGGAGAAGGTACAGGCAATATGATAGCACCTAATGCTTTCGACAAACTGCCGCAAATCTTCCGTAAAATGCGTCCTGCTAAAGGCGACTATATTGAAGTGGTTGGGCGAGTCGGAAATGAGCGCGTTTCTCGTTTCCTCCGGCATGACTATATTGAAGAAAATGAATATCTTAACTGCTACAAGGTATTTGTTCCGAAGGCCAATGGTACAGGTGCTATTGGGGAAGTCTTAAGTACGCCGATGATCGGCGAGCCGATGATCGGCTCGACCGACACTTTTATAAGCGTCGGTCGGTTCTCCACCTCTGTTGAGGCGGAGAACTGTATGAGTTACATCAAAACCAAGTTCGCCCGAACCATGCTCGGCATTCTCAAGGTTACACAAGACAATCCGAGATCGACATGGCGTTGTGTTCCGCTACAAGATTTCTCTAAGCCGTGGACAGATAAAAAGCTCTACAAGAAGTACAAGCTGTCAGACCCTGAAATCAGGTTCATCGATAAGATGATCGCGCCGATGGAGTAAACTAGGTTGGATTAATTAACAGGTAGAGGCAAAGACCACAAGGAGGATGCTGAGATGTCCGCAGAAATCAAGATCGATAAACGCAGTGTCAAAATGTTTCTCAAAAACGAGGACGAGCCGATTTGCGAAGGTTTTCTTATTCCCGCCTACCAGCGTCCGTATGCATGGGGGGAGGATCAAGTCATCACATTGTTCGATGACATCTGGGAGTTCGCCATTGATGAGGGCGGGTTCAAAAACAAGAATGCGACATACTTCTTGGGCAGTATTGTTCTCTACAAAAACGAGAAGCGTAAGGTTCTCGAGATAATTGATGGACAGCAACGCATGACGTCGTTTTGCCTCCTTCTTCGTGCATGTTACACGAAGCTGGAACATGAAGATGACGATCAGGCGAAGCATCTCTGCCATCAGATCGAAGAAGCGCTCTGGACACAAGATATCGAGACAGGAAAAGTTGACAAAAAACAACCACGGTTCACTTCTGATGTAATCTCCGACGAGGGAAACAAGATTATTTCAGCGATACTTTCGACAGGCGTTGCATCTGACAAGGCAAGGGATCGATATTCCTTGAACTATCGAAAATTCCAGGAGCTGATCGAGCGGAATGCGAAAGCCCATCCCTTGTGCCTTGGGAATTTTATTCATGCAGTATTGAACCAGGCAATCGTTCTGCCTATCACGGCTGCGACACAGGATACGGCGCTTACGATCTTCTCAACGCTGAACAACCGTGGGCTTCCGTTGTCCGACGCAGACATCTTCAAGGCTAACCTCTACAGCCAACAGGGTAATGACCCGAATGCCTGTGGCGCATTCATCAAATTGTGGCAGGCACTGGAAGAACGCGCCGAACGCGTGAGCGAGACGATGCAATCGCTCTTCAATTACGCAATGTTTGTCTTACGCGCCCGCAGCGGCGATCACAAGACCACGACTCCTGGTGTCCGGAAGTATTTTCTTGATGAGAAAATGAAAATGATTTACACGCCTGGGCTGCTTGACTTGATCGGGAGTATTCTTGACCTGTGTGAAGTTACCAACAAGTGGATCAAACACGAGGACGAGCCGTGGACTGCCGATGTGGGGATTTTAAAACAGCTGGACATCCTCAAGGCATATCCGAATGAGTTCTGGAAGTATCCTGTAATCATGTTCTATGTCACGCACAATAAAAATGCAGAATTCCAGACTGCCTTCCAGGCTTTCTTAAAACGCCTAACGGCGCTCCTTGTCTTGCGGTACATCAAGTCCCCCACTGTCAATGCGATCAAGGGCGATGTGCTCAAACTTAACGAGGCGATCAAGGATTCCATAAGACCCTCGTTCCCAGAGCCGGACACGAAAGATATCAACAGTCCAGAACTGGTCCAGCAACTAATTGAACCACACCCCAAGATCGTGCGTATGCTCTTGAAGATGCTAGCCTATCAGAAGCAGAACGAACTGCTTCCTGCCGACTGGGAAATTGAGCATATATTGCCGCAAAAGTGGGAAAAGGGCTACTTCAAGGCAAGCGACGAAGAGGTGCGGAAGAAGGTCGAACACCTCGGCAATAAAATGCCGCTTGAGAAGTTGAATAACATAAGGGCATCGAATGGATTCTTCTCTAAGAAGTTGGAAGAGTACAAGACCTCGAAGATTGCGCTAGTAAAGGATGTCATGTTTTACCAGAAATGGGGCCTTGATGAGATTGGAATCCGCGATGTGCGCGTAGCCGATGATGTGATAAATTCTTTCAAGGCTTGGGTTACGGAGTACGCAAAAGGGGGCTGATAATGCGGCACGTTTATCGAAATGCAGAGAACTACAACGGGAATGAATTGATCAATCTTGTTAAGTTAAGCAATCACAGTGTATTGAAAGGCAACTCTTTGACAAGAGCAAACTCGTGATGTCGGAACGAGCTGTCATCAAGTTAATGATTAAGTAGATGGAGTGAATGTGTTGGAAATGATAGACAAGTTCAAAGCATTTTTGGCCGGGAAGCCGCACAAGATGGACGAAGATTGGCAGGAGCAGTGGGCGTATTTCGTCGGCTGCAAACTGCCAAGCATTCTCAGGACATGGTACGATCCAGAGTATGGTGACGTATGGGAGAGGGGCGGCAGCTATTACGAGAATACGCGCCTGAAGCTTGCGGGGCTATCGGGATTTAAGAAGAGTTGCGCAGAAGCGGGTGACACGTTACAGGCGTTGAAACTGCTGGTGGAGTTCTTCGAAGACGAGAAGCGCAAGGCGGGATTGGGGAAGACGACGAAGAAGAGGGGAACAGGGAATGGGGATCCTTTTTCGCTGAAGCTACGGAGGACAAGTCGGGGAACGGGCGGCGGTCACGGGGTGACCGCCCTACCGGTGGTGCTGGAAGAGGGCGAGATAAAGGAAATGCACATAGCCAAGTGCGAGCGGAATCCAAAGTTGCGCAAGGCTTGTATTGAGTACTACCGAGCGCAGAACGAGGGACGCATCGCGTGTGTAGCGTGTGGAATGGCGTTCGGGGATGTGTACGGCGAGATAGGGGAAGGGTATATTGAAGTCCACCATCTGAACCCCATCAGCCAGATTGAAGGTGTTCATGCGGTTGATCCAAAGACGGATCTCGTGCCGTTGTGTGCGAATTGCCATGCAATGATCCACCGGTTGATGTCGGCGGAGAAGAAGAATGGCGTGGATTTGGAGGGCGGCGCAGCGTTGGTGAAGTTGCGGGGGATCATTGGCGGCGGTTGCAGGGCGACCGATAACGGCGGTCACGGGGTGACCGCCCTACCGGAATGAGAGCATGAGCAACGATCTCTACAGCCGTATCAACGCGATTGATTTGAAGCATCCGTATGTTTGGAAGCTTCGGATATCTGCGTCTGAATTCGTCGAGCTGGAGGATGCTGTCAGGACAGGGCAGACGGATGCGAAGCAGAACGTCGTCTATTTGGCAGAGTGGTATAAGCGGCACTATGATGGAGGGACGGCTAAGCCTGTCAGGGATTTCGACTGTCAGAAACTGTTCGAGGAATCGGGGATCGACAAGGAGAAGAATCTTTTCCAGACGGAGAGCGGGAACAAGGCGTGGCAGTATTCGATCTATGTCCTTGGCGGCGTGGCGATTCCGTTTGAGTTGGGGAAGACGAGCAAGAAATTCCTGAAGGAGCTGTGCAAAATCTACTACGGCGAGGACGGCGACGTAGATCAGCTCGGCGTCGAGGACAAGGCCCGTGCCGTCGCGTTCAAGGAAAGCGTACGCACGCGGGGTAGCCTTTACGAGTATCTCAAGGCGGTACTTTCGGGCGATCCGCCTTTCGCGGCGGACGATCTTGCGGACAAGGCCTCTCCTGAAAATCAGTTTATCGAGCGGATCAAGAGCGCGAACGACGAGGTCTTGAAGTCGAAGTTCGACTTGGAATGGATGATCGGCTTTGAGCCCGACCGAGAGTACATGACGCGCAAGTTGAGGTTGATTCTGAAGCCGGAATCGCTTGGCGGGCTGAACCACCAGTATCTGAAGTCCGAACGTGTGGCGCTCTGGGGAATCAACCCTGACAAGTGCAAGCGGATTGTCGTTGGGGTGAGGTTTCTTCTTGAGAGCGGCGGTCGCGGGGCGACCGCCCTACCGGTGGGCGGTGGTTGCGGGGCGACCGCCCTGCCGGTGAGTTGGCTCCTTGAATATTCTGCCACGGGGAGTCACGAGGCCGGATTCGTCGCGTGGTATACCGAACGGCATAGCAAGAAGATTGACGTGCCGACGGAAAGATTCAACGTGGTCGAGATCGTCGCCCGTGATGATCAGGGCAAGGAACATAGCGTTGAGAAGTTTCCAGTCGAGGAGTGGATGCAGGTGTTCCGTGTCCCGGGGGGCTACAACGAATGGACGTCGCTGCATTGCGCGCAACGGGATTCGGCGGTGATCTGTCCTGAAAGATTCGAGATGCTGGACGTAGGGGCGACGGAGACGGTTTACAAGAAAAGGTTCTGGAGCGGCGGTCGCGGGGCGACCGCCCTACCAAGTGAGGTCTATCAATGGCGCAGGGTGTATGACACGGTGCGGTTCAAGAACGGGGCAGGTGAGGTAATCACGATCTTCAATCGGCAGGGGGATGACCAGATTCTCACGAGACTCCACAGTGACATCTTGAGGTATCAGGACGGGTGCGTGAATTACGTCGTTGACAGGGACGACGAGTACGAGGAATCGTTGCTTCCGCTCGTCTTCGGGCGGGACGACTTGATTGTTCGGCACTTCGAGTCGCGTAACGACATGGAAGACGCGCCATCCTCGGAAGGGGATTACGAGAAGGTCGAGTTCAAGGTTGGAGGCGCCTACAGGGAGTGGACGGACGACGATTATCCCGCACGGGGACAGACGACGTTGCGAATTACGGTCAAGGGTGTTCCGCGAAAGTTGTCCGTGTACTATCTGCCGATCAAGATTGAGCGCGACTGCGACAAAGGCAAGATCGTCTGCGGGGAAGAGGTGATTGCCGACAAGGTTGTTCGTGATGGGACTCCAAGCGCCCCCGTTGTCCATAAGAGTCTGGGGACGGACGAAGAGTTCGTGAGCCTAGAGATCTGGCGGGCGACGAAGCACAAGGAGATGATTCGGGATGGGCGTGTCGTCAAATATGTGGAGGACGGCGAGGAGGTCGAGATTTCGTATGCCCTCAAGGACGGGCTTGTCATTCATGATTTCAGCGTGAGCGGGTATCGTGAATATGATTGCTGCGACATAAGTGGAATCTATTCGCTAGACGAGTTCAGCCCCGTGGGCGATCACCATCTTGATGCAATCTTGAATCAAAAGAAGAGGGTAAGAGTATCGGTTTCGGCAAAGCTTGACAGTCGCGCGCCGGAATGGCTATGGGTCAATCTGGCCGGGGGGACAAGCAGATCCGATTCAGCAAAAATGTACTATTGGAACTATCGTCCAGGGGCCGTTCCGAAGGAAGTGGGAGAAGATGCCGTCTGTCAGGAGAATGAGATCATATTCCATAGTCTCAAGGATTATGATGGATTGTGTGTGCGGCCGCCCAAGATTGGAGAGCCAGATCCGTTTGCAAGCGCTGAAGACGAGGAGACGCCTGACTTGGTGGATTATTTCGAAGTGGCGACAGAACACCGCTTGTATTATTTCATGATGTTGCCGTTTGGGCAGCCAAACGTTGATCTGTTGAACGACCTCTACAACCCGCTCGTGACACGACGCGGCGGGCAACTTACAGAGGACGACAGGAAGGGCCTTGCGCGTCTCGCGGAGGAGTTTGGATTTGACTGGCGGGAGAAATACGGGATTTCAATTTGAAGGAGAACAAGAAAATGAACTTCAAGGAGCTTTACGACAACAACTGCAAGGCCATCGAGACTTTGTTGTCCGCGATGTGGTGCGGCGATCCTCGGAATGCGCAGCAGAAGAAATACGCCGAGCAAGTGAAGGGGCTTGTCAAGGAGGTGTTCGCGCCGTCCACAGCTTACCCGGTGGTGCAGTGCATGAACCTGTACAAGTCGGTGCATTCGGTGTCAGCCGAAGAGGCGAAGAGTCTTGTCGGTAATCTGTGGACTGCGTCGTATCCTCCTTATGAGCACCAGTACAAGTGCTGGGATGCGTTGCTGAACAAGAAGACGCCCGACGGCAAGCCTATGTCGATTGTCGTGACGACGGGTACGGGTTCCGGCAAGACGGAATGCTTCATGATGCCGCTCGTACACGACCTCGTGCAAGCCGGTCAGACGAACCAGATACAGGCGCTGTTCCTCTATCCGCTCAACGCGCTGATGGAGGACCAGAAGGAGCGTCTGGAGAAGATGCTGGAGGGGACGAACCTGACGTATGCGGTGTACAACGGCGATCTGCCCGAGAAGGAACCCAAGGCGGGCGACCATTCCGACAATGCGGAGGATCAGCGGAGGCGGATTGCGCAGATTCGGGGAGAATACAAGGACATCGACGGCACGACGAAATACAAGTTCGGCAAGATTCTGTACACGCGCGAGCAGGTCAGGAAGACGCCGCCCAACATTCTACTCACGAATCCGACCATGTTGGAGTACGTGTTGCTACGTCAGGCGGACGCGACGCTGATCAATCCCTTGCAGAAGAGCCTGAGGTGGGTGGCGATCGACGAGACGCACTCGTACACGGGTGCGGGGGCGGCGGAACTGGCGATGTTGCTGAGGCGGGTTCTGTTGGCGTTCGACGTCAAGGCGGAGGACATTCGGTTCGCCACGTCGTCAGCGACGTTCGGGAACGCGACCACGCCGGAGGAGAAGGAGTCCGAGACCGCGAAGCTCAAGGAGTTCATCGGAGGCATCACGGGGCTCGCGTCGAATCAGATAGAGGCTGTTGACGGCGTACGCATCGGCGAGGAAGCGATTACGGACAACGAAGACAAGGAACTGTGGCGAAAGATCTGCAAGAACGACTACATGTCGCTCTACGCCCTGTTCCCGGAGGGGACGATCAGCGAAAAGCTCGGTCAGTTGGAGGCCATGTGCCAACGCGAGGAGTCGTTGTCCGAGAAGCCCGACGCGCTGAAGATGAAGGTGAAGGTCCATTACTTCTACCGCGTGCCGAACAACGGACTGTACGTCAAGCTGACCGAGCAGGCGGACGGCACACTGAAGATCTACACGCAGACCGCACTGACGATGGCGGAGGACACGCCCCCGATGCTGGAACTGACGCGATGCAAGAACTGCGGCGGGTTCGTGGCGGTGGCCTTGTTCGACACGGCGACAAATGCATACGAGCCGTTGGCGACCGACGACAGCGACATGTTCGACATTGAGGAGGAAGGGGACGTAACGAAGAATACCAAGCGTCCGATCATGCTGGGATTCAGCAAAGACGATCTTGTGATGGGCGACGGGAACGTCATGCTGAAGGCGAAGGACGGAAGGCTGGAGAACGTCCAGGCCGGCGAGATGCCTGGGGGCGGTTGGCACATTGTCGGCAACACGAACTACCGGTGCCCGTACTGCAATGCGAAGGTGTCGAACCGGAAAGGCGATGTTCCGGAGGATGCAGACAATCCCGGAAGTGACGGGTATGCCAAGCTGCGCCGGTTCCGGTTGTCCGCCGAGATGATTTCGAGGGCCTTGGCGCCATCCATACTGGACCAGCTGGAGAAGAACGCGGGAGCGGGCGGTGGCCTCGTGTTTCACGACGGGCAACAGTACATCAGCTTCGTTGACAGCCGGCAGGCCGCAGCCATTTCGACGCTGAAGCAGAATCTCGACCAGGAGCAGAGGTGGGTTTACAGCACCGTCTTCCATGAGTTGTGCAGACGGAAGGCACAGGAGGCTGCAATCAAGGCCGAGATCGAAAAACTGAGAAAGCGTCGCGACGAGACGGAGGACGAGGAGGAAGAAGAGCGGATTTCTGACCAGATCAAGGCGTTGAGGAAACAGCTTTCTGGCTACATGGGATGGATGGAGATATTCGACTTGCTGAAAGAGGACAAGTATTGCAACGAGTTCTGCAAGCTGTTCGTCAAGCGGTCGACCAACAGCGAGGAGACCGAATCGGACGGCGAGATAACCGAGTTGATGAAGATCAAATACGTGCATTCCGTGATGGCGATGTATCTGGCCAGGCATCCGAAGTCCGCATCGGCACCTGAGACGCTTGGACTCTTCCATACTACCTATCCGCAGCTGAAGAAATTGACGTTGCCGGAGGGCGTCAAGGCGTTCAATGAGAAGATTGCCGCTGAGCATGACAGGATCGGGGAGCAGGATTGGCGTGACTTGCTCCAGATATACCTTGACTACACCGTTCGGTCGAACCAGTCGGTTTTCTTTAGATTGCCGGACGGCGTGAAATTGGACATCTTTTCACTGAACAGATTTGCAACCGAGAAGCCGCGTCGCCGTCCTGTGAAGCGCCCGCACCTTGACGGTGAACTTCCTGGGATCCTGTTGAAGGTCGTTACATATCTGGGCGCTTTGCTGTCTGGGTCAGACAACATGACGCAGATACGGAACGCGGTCAAGGACAACATGGGATTGGTCAATGGCGTCCTGGATGACTTGTGGAAGGCGTTGACGGAGGAAACGAAACTGCTCGAATGGAGCACTGCCCTAAACAAGGCGACGCCTCCAGACTTTGAAAAGGACGATGTTGATGACGATGGCAACGAGCCGTACCGTCTGAATCTCGTTAACATCAGTTTCAAGCTCTACGACAAGGTCTGGCTGTGCGATGTCAACGGCGGGGAGGACGTGACATGCCTGCGGCCCGTCGGGACCGTTTTCAAGGGACTTTCGCTGTATCCGACAAGGACGAAGGTCGAGAAGATTGGGGGTGCGTCCGAGGACTGGGGCGTTTATCCGTACTACAGCGGAAGCGGACAGGCGGTGGATGGCGCAACGTTGAAGAATTGGGTGGAGACGAACCGCAAGCTGCTGTGTGACGGCGGGTTGTGGGGAGAGAACGGGCTCTACAAAAACAAGTTGGACGACATCTACCTGATGCCCAAACTGTTTGTCCAGGCGGAGCATACGGCACAGGTCGACAAGGAAGTGTCACGGACGCTGCAGTCAGACTTCAAGGCGCACAAAATCAACATTCTGGCGTGTTCGACGACCATGGAGATGGGTGTTGACCTGGGCAATCTGGAGGTTGTGATGCTGTCTTCTGTCCCGCCGATGCCGGCGAACTACAAGCAGAGGGCTGGACGAAGCGGACGAAACAACAAGGTGCGAAGCGTCTGCATGACGTTGTGTGGGTCGGACGCAGTGGGATTGCGGACACTGTACCATCCCATCGAGAGGATCATCATGCGCCCGGTGGCGGTTCCAAAGGTTGACCTTCAGTCTGAACAGGTGGTGAAGCGCCACGTCAATTCGTATCTCATCAGGGCGTTTGGCGTCTTCGGCGATGGGGGAGGGAGCGGGAGTCTGACGCAGAAGGTCGTCGATTTCTACACGCCATACGCGATAAGAAGAGAGGCGGGCAACAGTGGTCGCTGGATAGCGGTTGACCCGATAAGCGACCATCAAATCCACCCAGACAGCGGAATGGGCGATGAGGCAGGCACTCGCTACAAGCGCTTCTCGGACATGTGTGGCGACCCGGATGAGGTTGCAAAAGTCAAGGAGGGTTTGCTGTCGCTACTTCGCGGCACTTGTTATGCAGGAGAGGGGAATGTTGAACTTATCGTCAAAGAGGCGAAGGAGGCGAATGAAAGGTGCTACAGCGAGCTTTCGCTCAAGATCGAGGACATCAAGTACGCGTACAACCATCAGGCGGCTGGCAACGCAAAATTCATGGCGAAACTGGAGATCCAATACCTCGAAGTCTTGAATGAGCGGTTGATCAACTATTGGGCAACGCATCGGTTCACGCCGAATGCGAACATGCCTGTGAACGTGTTGTCTTTGAATTTGAACTCCTCACGTGACGTCTTCACCGCAAAATTCTCCTCAAATCCGTCGTACTCGTTGAGGGAGGCCATATCACAATATGTGCCAGGGAACTGCGTGGTGGTGGATGGTATCGCCTACAAGGTCAGAGGCATAGAATTCTGCAGCATGTACAAGAATCCCATTAACTCATTTAAGAAGATTTCCCGTAATGACTACCGTGTCCAGATCGGCGATGAACCACTTGCGGCGGCAATCCCCTGGCCGATAAACGAAAAAACTGTCGTGACACTGGTGTCGCCGACTGGATTCATGCCAGACTTCAACGAGGACTACACGCGCATCATCGACGACAATGTCTATACACATGTGAGTGCGCAGTTGATCGGCGCTACGGATTGGACAGGAGACGAGGACGGGAAGATGATATCCGTCCGCACGAACAAGAAAGATTCGGGCGACGCGAAGATTCTCTACTACAACGAGGGTATCGGCCACGGATTCTGTTTCTGCTCAAAGTGCGGCAGAATGGTGCTCGAATCGGAACCCGCCCCGGACGGTAATGTTTTGAACGGACTCCCTGCTGAGATGAACAATGTGCGTCCCAAGGATGATGAAGTGCCCAACTATCATCGAGCCATGAACGGTAAGAATTTTAAAAAGAAATGTGTGGGGTCTAATTCACCAGATGGAATCCGGCGCAACGTGATTATCGGCGATCTGATCCAGACCGACTACAGCGAATTGCGTCTCCGCGAGTGTGTCGGAGGGAAGTGGATTGGCAAGAGGGATGAGTTCAAGGAACTGCTTTACACTCTCGCGATTGCGTTCTCCCAATCTCTTGTCGAAGTTCTGGGCAAGGAACGCGGGGCGGTCGATTTTGCGATCACGCCGACAGGGCGAATCTGCATCTTTGATACGAATCCAGGCGGAGCCGGGTATTCCAATCAACTCAAAGACGAGACAGTGCTGAAGAAGGTGCTCGAGGCATCCAGGAAAATCCTTGAGGAAGCCAAGGCGAAAGATGCTTCCGACATCCTCCTTGACAAGTTCACCGTTCGATACCTTAAGCAGGTTGACGTTGACATGGCCCTTGCCTGGTTGGACACGATTCACGACTGACGAACGGGAAGAATCAGTTGATACGAAGACCACGGCAGAGATGGCGGCAGGGATAAGCAGGGGAAACGCGTTGACACGGTATGTGTGTTCAAGGAGATGCCGAACTGAGAAACTGACGAGAAGAGAAGGAGACAAACCATGAACGAGCAACTGAACAAGATGAAGGCAGCGATTGAGGCGCGGGTGAAGGCCGAGCCGGGGAACGCGGGGGCGTGGCGCGAGCTCGCGCAGGTGAAGATGATGCTGGGCGATGTTGACGGCGCGGAGAACGACTGCATCGAGTGCCTGCGCATCGATCCGAACAACGGGCCGGGGCTTGTCCTGATGGGCAACCTGCTGACGAACAGCAAGCACGACGACGCGGCGGCGGAGGAGTACTATGCCCGCGCCGTCGCCGCCGACCCGGACTCCGCGTCCGCCCACGCCAACTACGGGACGCTTCTCCTCAAGCGCGGCGAAAGGATGAAGGCGCTCACGGAGCTGCGCAGGAGCATCGAGATCGATCCGAAGCAGTGCGTGGCGCACTACATGCTGGCGCAGTGCTACGTGATGATGGAGGACTGGCATTCGGCATGGATCATGGCGAATGAGGCGTTGGAGCGCGGCGAGGTCGGGTTCGAGGACGCGGCCAACTTCGCGCGCATCCGCGACGGTCTTTTCAGGATCAGGGCCAACGCTGCCGCGAAGGGCGGTGCAAAGCCACCGGCGCGGGGCGAGAAGGCGATGGAGCAGGCACTTCGCCAGAGCGCGTTCGACCGGAAGCACGCGGCGAGCGATCCGACCGTCAACATGATGATGGCGATGTACATGCTGGACGCGATGCGACGGTTCGACAAAATGCCGTCGGACCAGGTCAAGGCAGTCGCCAGCGAGATCGCCGTGGTCGGCACGCGCGGTATCAGCACGGCGAAGGACGCGGTCTACACGCTGAAGACGATTCCCGGCGAGGAATTCTCCGGCTACCGTCTTCTCGCCAACTACTATGTCTCGTGGGCGCGGGCGTTTCCCGAACATCTCGCGAAGATCGGCCTTCCGTTCGACGACGCCTACGCGCTCGCGATGCAGATGCATAATCCGCCGCAGTCAGAAACGCCCAAATGATGCGTGTGGCGGCTCTATCCTTTGCGCGGTACGTCACATATTTGAATATGTGACGTACCGCGCAAAAAGCATCCAGCAACGGGCGAGACGCCCGTTGTCCCAGTGCGCCGCCAAGATGGCGGCTCTCCCAGTTAGTGCGCCGCCAAGATGGCGGCTTTCCATGCGGCCGCGACGGAGCGCGACCCTCCCGCGAGATGCTCGTTCCGAAAATGCGGTGTCGCATACGGGCGGTATATATGGTAGAATAACGCCTCGGAGAAAAAGGCATGACTATCGAAGAACTCAAGAAACTAATCGCCGACGACGAGGGCGAGACGGTGGAGGTGAAGGAGACCACCGGACAGCGCGTCGACGCCTGTGAGACGCTGTGCGCGTTTCTGAACAAGGACGGTGGGTCGGTCGTGTTCGGCGTGACGAAGAAAGGCAAGCTGACAGGGCAGCTCGTTTCCGACAAGACGAAGCGCGAGTTGTTCGAGGTTTTCGCCAAGTTCGAGCCGTCGCCGGACATAGCCGTGGACTGGGTGGATGTCGATGCGACGCATCAGGCAATCGTTTGTACGGTTCCTTGCGGGAACGAGCGCCCGTATGTGTACGATGGCCGTCCCTACAAGCGCGTACAGTCTTCGACGACGGTGATGAAAAGGGAAGAGTACAACCGCATGTTGAAGGAGCGGCGTGGATTTGAAAGCCCGTGGGAGGCAATGCCCAATCCAGAGTTGACGCTCGACGATATCGATCTTGAAGAGGTCAGGCGGACGGCACGGAAGGCCATGCAGATGGGGCGGCTTGACGTCTCTGTGAATACGGAGGACGCACTTGGTCTGCTGGACCATTTTAAACTTCGCGAGAACGGGGTGTTGCTGAATGGCGCGGCGGTTCTCTTTGGTAACGACAAGTCAGTTCGCTATTTGCAACTTGAAGTCAAGATGGGGTGGTTCCGCGGGACGACGGATCGCGAGTTCCTCGACAACCGCCATGTCAGCGGAAACATCTTCAAGCTGATGGATGAGGCGATGGCGTTCTGCTTCAAGCACTTGAACCTTTCTGCGAAGATCGGCGGCAAGCTGGAGCGCGACGAGGCTCTTGAAGTGCCGGCTGCGGCACTCCGCGAGGCGCTTGTAAATGCTTTCGCCCATCGCGAGTACGGTGATACCCGAACCGTGTATCTTGCCGTATACGCTGACCGGGTGGAAATCAAAAGCCCTGGCGGATTCCCGACTTCGTTTGACATGGAACGCCTCTACGATCCGCCGGTTTGCGATTCCAATCCACGCAACCCGCGCATTGCCCATGTGCTATATCTCTGCAAGATGATTGAGACGTGGGGACGTGGCCTTGGCGTAATCGCGAAGGAATGTGCTCGGGCGGGACTGCCCTTGCCTGTGACTACGATGCGCTGGGGTTACGCAGTCACGACGTTCAGGCGACCGAAGATTGACGCATCTGGATCAAATCTGGATCAAGATCTGGATCGCGCTGATTCAGATCCGATCCAGATAGATTCATGTCCTGACGGAAACCTTGCGCGACGCCTGTTGTCGACCATTCGGCGTAATCCGCTTATTTCCCGTAAACTCCTTGCGGTAGAATTGAGCGTTAGCGAGCGAAAGATACGCGATTCCTTGAGGATTTTAAAGGATTCTGGCGTGATTGCACGTCAGGGCCCCGACCACGGCGGTATATGGCGCATATCGAGGCGCGTTGCTCCGAACGGTGACGTGAGTCATGGAGCGAGCGAGGTTGCAGAAAACATCGATCAGGTTGCAGAAAAGGTTGCAGAACAGCAGGGTGAGGTTGCAGAAAAGTATACAGAAAACCGCAGGGAGTATACAGAAAAACCGAATGAGTATACAGAAAAGTATACAGAAAAGCAGACAGAAAAAAGTGGCGAGTATACAGAAAACATGGCCCAAAGCATAGCCAATCTGACAGAAACGGAAGAGCGGATAGTTGCTATCTTGCGGCAAAATAAGTTTGCGACGCAAGGGGGAATATCCGCGCAGCTTGGAATTACCAGAACGTATATAACGAAAATCATGGGAGGTCTCCAATCCCGCAACATAATCCGCCGCATCGGCCCTGACAAAGGGGGCTATTGGGAGGTACTACCGCAATAAATTGTCCACAAGCGAACAAGACTGAAAGTCGAATGATTGAGATCGAGAGAAAGTTTCTGGTGGAGGGCGATGCGTGGCGCGGCTTGGCCGAGCCGGTGCGCATCCGCCAAGGGTATGTGCCGACGAAGGACGGCACGACGGTGCGGGTGAGGGTGGTTGGGGGCAAGGCGTTCATCACGTTGAAGGATCGTGCCGTCGGGCTTGTGCGCCACGAGTTCGAGTATTCGATTCCGGTTGGAGATGCCGAGACGATCCTCGATACGATGTGCGGGGATATTGTGGAGAAGAACCGCTACCGCATTCCGGCAAAAGAGCCGGGGTTGGTTTGGGAGGTGGATGAGTTCTTTGGTGATAACGCCCCGCTCGTCACGGCGGAGATCGAACTGCCGGACGAGAAGACGATTGTTCAGTTGCCAGATTGGATTGGCCTTGAAGTTACCAACGACCATCGCTACAAGAACAACAACCTCGCCGTACATCCGTTTTCGGAATGGTAATCGGAATGCACCTCCCCCTTGCGCGGTACGTCACATATCTGAATATGTGACGTAGCGGGTAAAAGGCATCCTGCAACGGGCGAGGCACCCCAGTACGCCGCCAAGATGGCGGCTTTCCCAGTTAGTGCGGCCCGCTCGGCGAGCGGGCCCTGCCATTTAGGCCGCGACAAGCGCGGCCGCTCCCGCTGTGGCTTGCATGGGCGCTCGTTTTTCCATAACGGGCTGGATGTCGGTTGTATCGGTTTTGAGACATTTCTGATACAAAACTTAGACAAAAATTAGACATTTCTCATACAGTTGCGTTGCAACTTCCGCGCCGCAGTTTGGTATAATCTTGCGCGTCAGGACTGAAAGCGAACTATGCAGTGAAGAAAAAGACAGATCGGGATGTCGATGCAACTGAAGCTTCGGCGGTGCCAGACGTTTCCAGCCATGCGACGTCGTCGTCCGCAGGGGCGGTCATTGAACCAATGTGTGTTGACGCCATACGCTCGCGAATTCTTACGATTCGCGGCATGCAGGTCATGCTTGCATCTGATTTGGCTTTGCTTTACAATGTGCCCACAAAGCGACTGAACGAGCAAGTTAAACGAAACATCGACCGTTTTCCCGAAAGGTTCATGTTTCAACTCACGGCCGAGGATGTGGCAGATTTGAGGTCGCAATTTGCGACCTCAAACTCCGCGATGGGTTTTCGCGATTCTGTTTTGAGGTCGCAATTTGCGACCTCAAAGCGTGGCGGTGTCCGCTATCTTCCGTATGCGTTCACGGAGCATGGAATCATCATGCTTGCTTCCGTATTGAACTCGTCAACGGCAGTTGCGGCTTCGGTGCGTATCACGGATGCGTTTGTCGCCATGCGTCGTGCTCTTGCGTCCATCGCGCCGCTGCTTGCCCGCATTGAGGCGACAGACAGACGGCAAATCGCAGACCAGGCAAAGAACGACGCCAATCAGGTCCGCAACGAAGAGCGATTCAAGCTGATACTGGATGCGATGCAGGACAAGCGTTTCCCGCCTCAGAAGGTGTTCTACGACGGACAGATATACGATGCGTTCGAGCAGATGAAGAAGTTCGTGCGCATGGCACGGACGGAACTGATCGTCATCGACCCGTACTTCGCCGACTCGGTGCTGCCACTTATGGCGCAGAAGCGGCAGGGCGTGCAGGTGCTCGTGGTGAAGAACTCCCGGAACAAGCTGCTCCACGCCGTCGATGTGGCGCAGTTCAATGCCCAGTACGGAAACTCGCTGACGGTCAGGACTTCCGACAAGTTCCACGACCGCTTTCTCGTAATCGACAAGACGGTGCTCATACACGTGGGCGCGTCGCTGAACCACCTCGGCAAGAAGTGTTTTGCCTTCTCGTCAATGGACAAGTCCAACATCCCCGACATCGTGGCGAAGATATGAGGTACGAGCTTTGGAAATGACAGTGAATTTCCAGATGCTTGGCAATGCGGCGCTGATGTGGAATGCCTTGACTTGGGTAGATGAGAAAGGGGCGAGTGGGTTGAGGTGATTTTCTCTTTGGCCGGACGGAGGCGTCAGGGGCTGTAAACCCCAAGTCAGAAATGGCGTGCCTCAGTCCGGCTCTTCCTTTGCGCGGTACGTCACATATCGCAATATTTGACGTAGCGGGCAGGATGGAAGGGCAGACGACATCGAGGGCTTGTCGGGAAATGCAGAGCCAGTAGCCCTACCCAACGACAAGCCCCGATGTCGGCCGACAGTGAAGCTTGTCCGCCGCCTGCCGATGATCGTTCGGATTGACGGCAAGGCGTTTCATTCCTGGACGAAGAAGTCGGGTTGCGTCCGACCGTTCGACCATACGTTCATCGACATGATGTCCGGGCTGGCGCAGTACCTCTGCGAGAACATCGGCGGGGCGGAACTGGCCTACGGGCAGTCGGACGAGATATCCATTCTCGTGAGGGACGATCAGAACGTCGACACGGATGCGTGGTTCGACAAGCGGTTATGGGTGAAATCGACTTTGGGGATGGTCGGAGCGGAGGGATTTGAACCCTCGGCCTTTTGGTCCCGAACCAAACGCGCTACCAGACTGCGCTACGCTCCGAAAGGAAGACGGCGAATAGTATACTCTTTTCGGGCGCGCGCGTCAATGGGCAAACTTACGCAAAAGTTCGGCGTTGGACGTAAACACCATTATGGGGCGCCCGCGTGGGCATACGTATGGCATGCGCGTGCGAGCGAGTTCCTCTACAAGCTGCGTGGCTGCCTCAGGGGTAAGCTGGAGGTTGGCACGGGAGTAGGAGCGCGCCACGCTGCGGGCCACGAGTTCGTCGCGCCAGCGCGCGCCACCGCGCGATGAGCCAGCCTCCGCGATGTCGGCGGCGATTGAGGCGAGCATGGCGGGTACGTCGCATCCTGCAAGTAGCGCGGGCACAGCGTCGACTTTCCACGTGTCGCGTCCGAACTCCTCCACGGTGAAGCCCACGGCTTGCAGCTCTGAGAGGAAATTGCGAATGCGCGCCGACTCGGAAGGAGGCAACGTGACGGTCTCTGGGATGAGGAGTGGCTGCGTGAGCGCCTCGTGCGCATCGATGAGACGTTCGTATGCGATGCGCTCACGCGCGGCGCGGGGGTTGAGTGTGACGAGACCGGCGTCGGTTTCCAGCAGCACCCAGCCAGAGCCGGTCTGCGCGAGGAACTTGAACCAGCGCCATGGGCCGGTGGCGGTTTGGATGGGGGTGGTGGATGCGGGCGCGGGAGATGTTGGGGTGGCGGGCGTCTCGCCCGCAACTTGGGCGTCGCGCTTAAGCGCGACCTCAGGCACGGATGGCGTGACGGGGGGGAGGGAGGGTTGGAAGGGGGCCGTGAAGGGTGCGGGCGGGGATGCGGGCGGGACGCCCGCATCTAATTTGCGGGCGCTGAGGCCCGCCACCCCGATGCTGTCTGGGCCCGACATTTCTTGGCCCGCCACCCCGATGTTGTCTGTGCCCACCATTTCTGGGGACGATTCTCTACCCCTTCCATTTTGCGGAGCGAAGGCGGCTAGAAGAGCATCGCGCACGTCTGCGGAACGGCGGAAGCGCACCTCGCGCTTGGATGGGTGTACGTTGACATCCACTTGTTCCGGCGGCAAATCAATGAACAACACGACCGCCGGTCGTGCTTCGGCGCGCTGGCGGGGATAGGCTTCGCGGAGCGTGCGCTCATCCAGCTCCGCGCTGGCGGCTACCTGCTCATCGACGAAATTGGGGCTGGGCTTAGCCAGTCTCTCGTCATGACCATAATCCAGCTCTTCCAGTCGCCAGTAACCAACCCGCATGGCGCTCAGCTCATTTTCACGACGAGCTATGTCGAACTGTTGGACTTCCTGCCAAGGAAGGATAGCGTGTATCTGCTCGTGAGGAACAAGGGGTTCAACACCGAGGTGGTAAAGTACTCCGACCGCATCAGCCACATCGAGAAGAGCAAGAAAAGCGAGGTCGTACTCGCAAACGTCATAGCAGGCTCCTTGCCAAGCTATCCAGAAGTCCAGGGCATGCGCGCGTATGCGAGGGAGTTCATACGCGGGAAATAAGAAGACGGAGGCATTCGCGCCTCAAATCGAGACACATGCTCATCAGTTGCGAGGGGAAGGATGAGAGGGCAGTAGAGTGGCTTTCGTGTGCCGTACGCCGAAGATAGCAACACACCTCAGCAAAGGGCCGGGACCCTCATAGCAGGGATCCCGGCCCTTCCAGACAAATGGTCGTTGGTCTGGTTACTCCCCAGATTCCATTACCAGACGTGCCAGTTCTTCGCGATCAGGCCCCGCTATGGACAGGATGTCCATAGCGGGATCGACACCACACTCGAGATTGCACATCAAGGATTTGACATTGTTCACGAGGGTCGTGATGGTACCAATCTCAATGCCCTCCTCACGGCCCTCCACACGACCAATTTCCACGCCCTCTTGCAGGACCGCTTCAGTCAACGTACACATGCTCATCATCTCCTCGTCATTCGTCAAAGCCATCGGTTATTGAAGTCTTCCCGTAGGACACGTACGCACTCTTCGAAAGTGTTCAGACCAGTCGAAACAGGACTCTCGTCAGATCCTCAAAAGGCTCTTTCGTACATCTCCCTTGTTCCCCATCGTGATGAAACGCTATTCTTGGCTCCAATCA
>CADCOC010000035.1 GCA_902802945.1 uncultured bacterium
GCCGTGCAGGTCCGTCGCGTCGCTCACGGCGCAGGACAGGTTCGGAATGTGCCCGTCGGCGTACTGGTCTACTCCGACAAACAATGCGTGTCGTTTCATGGTCTGTACTTCCTTGATTGCTCAGGCCAACTGTGTACGGATGTCGTGTGCTGCATGACGATGATAGTATAGCACATTTTCGCGGACCTTGATCCGTGATTGGCTCGCACCGCGTAGAACGGGCTGCCGGCCCGTTCATTCCCTGAACGCGCAAGCTGCGCGTTCTACGGGAGGGTCGCGCTCCTGCGCGACCGCCGTTCCGCACCGTAATCGCACCGGCATCCCTCGCGCCGGTCGGGCACAGCAAGCTGTGCCCCTCCCGTGTGGGAAGCAGCCGCCCACGGGAGGGGCGCAACTTGTTGCGCCCGTCGTTCCGCACCATGATCTTACCGGCGCCTCTCGCGTCGGCGGCGGTCGCGGGGCGACCGCCCTACCGATTCTCGCGGCGCGCGCGCGGCGTCGCGGCGGCCCGCTCCGCTTGGGCCGCCCTGCGCCACCGCTCGCGCTATTGCTCCGCCCCTCATCCGCGCGGTCCTGCGGAGCAACAGAGACGGAAGCCGAAGTGGTTGCTGCGGTAGCCGGGACGGCAGTAGTTGTAGCGATGCGCGGAGCGGCAGTAGAAGGCTTTCTCGTCCCAGTTTCCGCCGCGTATCATACGGCCGGGACCCGAAGCAGGTCCTGTCGGGTCGACGACATCCCCGCTGTGGTCACCATACCAGTCAGCGCACCATTCCCAGACATTCCCATGCATGTCGCAGAATCCCCATGCATTCGCACCATAGCGGCCGACCGGCGTGGTCTTCTTAAGGTACGGCCCCTTGTTTTTAGTTCCACATGGATGATTGCCGTCGCAGTTCGCCCTGTCGCCGTTCAGGGCGTTCCCCCAGTAGTAGGCGGTCGTCGTCCCCGCCCGGCAGGCATACTCCCATTCCGCCTCAGTCGGGAACCTCGCCTCCCCGCCCAGCTGCTGCTTCACAGACGATTTTACCTTTTCAATGAATTCCTCGCAATCGTCCCACGAGACAGTCTCCACCGGCAAGCGCGCATCGCCCTTGAACTCTGCTGGATTATTCCCCATCACGCTCTGCCACTGCCCCTGCGTGACGGGATACTTCCCGAGCCAGAAGCCCTTCGTCAGTTTCACGCGGTGGAGGACTTCGTTGTCATATCGCCCTTCTTCACTTTCCGGACTTCCCATCATGAACTCCCCAGGTGCGCAGTAGATCATCTCCATCTCTGCTCCGCACGGCAGCACGAGCGTCTTGACATCGCCTGTCTTCGGAAGCGCCACAAGCCGCGCCTTCTCCTCTGCCGCACGACGAGCATGGACTTTTGCCGCACAATCCGTACAGCATTTCTCTTCCTTGGAGAAGTGGTCCTTGCAGAGATGATCCCGACCGCAGACCTTGCACTTGAACGTATTGGTGATCTCGTTGTAGGTCCCACAATCGGGGCATACGACCGTAGCAAATCCAACACTCGCGTTACGACTATCGTTCTCCGGCAGCTTCTCGCCACCTCTCTTGACCCCTTCATTTTTGAGTTTGCCCGAGAAATGCCCGTGTATTTCATACGTACCACCCCTGTTGATGATATCGCCGCTCATGGATTTCTCACATATAAACGAGCCGCCGACACCAATCACGACATTGCCGTAACACGAACCATTGCACGTGAGCGCTGCATTATCGCCTATGCGCGCATTTCCTGATAATCCCTTACAACTCATCGCCCCGCCCACGCCAATCTCAGCGTTCCCATAGCATGTCCCCTGGCAGACCAATTCCGCATGCTTACCAACATTTGCGTTCCCAGACAGCGATGTACAACGAAGGTTCCCTCCCTCGCCGACATTCGCATCGCCATAGCATGTCCCCTTGCAAATTCCCCTTGCATTACGTCCGACACAAATATCTCCTGAAACGGACGAGCATCTCAATTCAGCACATTCCCCCATCTCTACCCCCCCATAACATGAGCTACTACAATCCAACATTGCATGAGGCCCCAATCGGGCGTCACCCGAAACAGACCTGAAATTCGCCCTTCCATATTCCTGGATTTCGACATTGCCCCGGCACGAATCCTTACAAACCAGCCGTGCGTTCTTCCCTACATACGCATCCCCTGAGACGCCTTCATGTAGCTGCACCGTCTCCCCATCGGGAACTTTTACATCGACACGTTCTCCATCGGCTTGCAAAGCTTCCTTCATGGCGTTGGCACTTCCACTGGCACTCGCTTTCATGAACCATAGCAATGCTTGCAACTCATCCTTTGCAACGCCTTCTCCGGTCCTGTACATGCGGGCAACCTGCAGTTGTGCCCCGGAATGGCCATCATCTGCCGCTTTTTTGTACAACTCAAAAGCTTTTATGAGATCCTTCTGAAAACCATTTCGCCCATGGTAATAGTTTTCCCCCTTCTCGAATATCTCTTGCACCTTTTCCTGTTGTTTCACCAGTACGGCATCCTTACATTCGGTACAACAGTTATGCTCTTTCAGAAAATGTTCCAAACATATATGGTCCTTGTCACAAACCTTGCACTTGAAAGTCTCTTCAATCCGATTGTGTTTTCCGCACACAGGACAAACAACAAATGCAGGGGTGGTGGTGGCCGTCGGCAAGGTGGGGGATGGCATGGCTACGGATACAGCCCCATCCAGCAGAACGATGCCGGATGCGTCTGGCGGTATCGTGAAGAGCGGTTCCTGCCTGCCAGAAAGACGATATTGGGCAATGAGCCCTCCCATGCGCTTGCCGAGGTCTGCCCGTAGTGCCTCAAGGTCGAGGCGGTGGTGGGCGTCTGCAAACGAGGTGATGGAGCCGAGAAAAGCTGATGTGAAGAGTCCATGGCCAAGATCCGAAACCTCTAATGCCTTCTGTCCCTCCGAACAGGCGGTAAGGACGATCTGGCACCCCGAATCGGAAGTAGGTTCCTCCGCCTCATGGATAAGTGCGAGATCGCGTCCGGTCACGCCCGTGTCGGCGCCACGTGTCGCACGGATGTCGTTCTGACAGGCGTCCAGCACCAACATTCGGTTCCAGGGGCCGCGCATCCGTTTCTTGAGCTGGCCGACGGGCAACCCCGCATACTCGTCCTCGAGGTCTGCGAACTCATCCTTCGCGCAGACGAGAACGTGGTTCTCCTTAACCCGGAAACCGTGCCCGGCGAAGAAGAAGAGAAACAGGTCCCCGGGGCCAAGGCCGCGCGTCATATCCTTCACCGCGTCCACAACTTCCGGCGAATGCTTCGGATTGATCAGCTTCTCCACACGGTCGAACTTCAGCAGATGGCGGAACACACTCGCCAGTTCCGTCGCGTCATCCGACGGGTAGTTCAGGTTCTGGATTGTCGAATCGGCGTAGTTGTTGACTCCGACGAATAAGGCGTGGCGTTTCATGATCTACCTCCCTTTGGCTGGTTTGGCGAAGCGGATCTGGATCTCTTTTGCTGCATGACGGGGATAGTATAGCAAATCTTCGTGGTTCGCAAAGTTCCCGTTCCGCACGCATGTGGCACCGTGGCGCGATACCACATACCGCCGCGCCCTCATCAACAAGGTCCGGTGGAACAGGCAAGACGGAAGCCATAATAGTAGTCAATCTGGAAACCCATCCAACTGCCGAAGTCGCTACCAGTGTCCGAAGGGGTGCTGCCAAACCGATAAGGCGATGTACAACTAGTATCACCATTTCGACAACTTCCCCCACGCAATACACGTCTCTCCCCCGAAGAAGAACCGGTAGGGTCACACACCACGTAGTCAGAATAAGAATCATGCCAATCCTGGCACCATTCCCAAACATTCCCATGCATATCAAAAAAGCCCCAGTCATTAGGCCTCTTTTGGCCAACAGGATGTGTTTCTTCGCCACTATTTTTATCATACCACCCCATATCATCAAGGTTTCCACTTCCTGCATATTTCCACATAGTCCCCGCTCGACAAGCATACTCCCACTCCGCTTCCCACGGCAATCGCACTTCATAATTTACACAACCGTTAAGTTTTCTTATGAACCCTTGGCACATATCCCATGAAACGTGTTCTACAGGGCGAGTAGCTCCTTTAAAGCGCGATGGGTTATTGCCCATGACACTTTCCCATTGTATTTGCGTGACAGGGTATTTCCCTAGCCAAAAACCTTTCGTAAGTATGACCGTATGAACAGGTTTCTCCCATTCGCCTCCCATTGTGAAACTCCCTGGCGCACAGTAGATCATCTCCATCCGTACGCCGCTCGGGAGTACCAGCGTCATCGAGTCGCCAGTCTTGGGCAATACTGCAAAATGGCCACTTTCGGCCGGTTTCATGTAGGCTCTCGCTCTCGCCGCGCAATCCGCGCAACAGTTTGCCGACTCGTCATAATGCCGTTCGCAGAGATAGTCCTTACCACACACCCTGCAACGAAACGTATCGGCTATCTGGTTGTGCCTGCCACAGACAGGACAGATGACAACAGGTTGAGATGTTATTTTCGTAACATTTTGACTGTACGTCAAGGATCCGCCTCCTTGAATCAGAACAATGCCAGGCCAATTGCCCGAATACTGATCCTCCGGCATTTGCTCATCATGAGAAAATTCCTGCATCTTATTAACAACAAGGCGCATAAATGGCTTGTCAAACACCAACTCCCGCCCACCTCGCAGACATTCGCTCATTACCTTGT
Organism: uncultured bacterium; assembly: GCA_902802945.1. Taxonomy (GTDB): domain Bacteria; phylum Verrucomicrobiota; class Kiritimatiellia; order RFP12; family UBA1067; genus RUG572. Next base: position 4,719 of record CADCOC010000035.1, read on the forward strand.
CAATAGCCAACGAAAAAACTCCATGCTCGTAAGGTTCAAGCTCCATAGCGCACTGACCAGAACTACACGAGCGCCAAATTGCATGTCCCCCATGGCACCTTACATCCCTGACTGCAGATTTTCCCATCATCTTTGACATCGGCACGAGATCGCGAGGACGCCCACCTCCTCGCTGTCCAGAAAAGGCATTGGATCTGCAGGCATCCAGTATGAAGATACGATTCAAGCCTCCCTGCCTCGTCGTATCGCGCAACATGGCAAACGACAACCCCGCGCTATGGTATTGCAATTTATGGTAGAAATCGTCTTTGCAGAAAAGACGTTCATCGTCACCCGGCGCAACGAAGCCGTGGCCGGCGAAGTAGAACAGGAACACATCATCTTCATCGTCCATGTCCTCTATCATTTTTGCAACCTTATTCTCCACATCACTTCTGGTGGGGCTGGACATCAACACAGCGTCGTATCCGATGGCCTTAAACTGCGCAAAAAGCAACGCCGCGTCATTCTCAGCGTATCGCAGATCCTGTATAACGGGATCCCTGTATTCGTTCACTCCTACAAACAGTGCCTTGCGCTTCATTTCAAATTATCCCTTTCCTTAATTCCTTATCGTCCTCGCGCTCCTCATCCGCGCGGTCCTGCGGAGCAGCAGAGGCGGAAGCCGAAGAGGCTGTCGCGGAGGCCGGGATTACGCCCGATGCGGTACGCGGAGCGGCAGTACCCGGCGAAGTCGCCACAGCCGCCCCCGCGCAGGACACGGCCGCCGCCCGCGACTGGCCCTGTCGGGGCAACGGCATCACCGCTGTAGTGACCATACCAGTCAGCACACCATTCCCGGACATTCCCGTGCATGTCGGCGAATCCCCACGCATTCGCGCCATAGCGACCGACCGGCGTAGTCTTTTCCAGATACGGTCCCTTCTTATCCGTGCCGCACGGATAATTGCCGTCGCAGTTCGCCCTTTCGCCGTTCAGGGCATTCCCCCAGAAGTAGGCGGTTGTCGTACCCGCCCGGCAGGCGTATTCCCATTCCGCCTCCGTCGGGAACCTCGCCTCGCCGCCCAACTGCTGTTTTGCAGCCGATTTGACCTTATCGATGAAAGCCTTGCAATCGTCCCATGAGACGTTCTCCACCGGCAAGCGCGCATCGCCCTTGAACTCTGCTGGATTATTCCCCATCACGCTCTGCCACTGCCCCTGCGTGACGGAACACTTCCCGAACCAAAAGCCCTTCGTCAGTTTCACGCGGTGGAGGACTTCATCATCGAAACGCCCTTCTTCACTTTCAGGGCTGCCCATCATGAACTCGCCTGGCGCGCAGTAGACCATCTCCATCTCCGCGCCGCCCGGCAGGACGAGCGTCTTGACATCGCCCGTCTTCGGCAACGCCGCAAGCCGCGCTTTCTCCTCCGCTTCCCGACGCGCCCTTTCATCCGCCGCGCGACGAGCCTGGACTTTTTCCGCGCAGTCCGTGCAGCATCTCTCGTCCTTGGAATAGTGCTCCTTACAGAGATGGTCCCGACCGCAGACCTTACACCTGAACGTGTTGGTGATCACGTTGTACATGCCACATTCAGGACACGCCACCGGCGCCGTGGCCAACGAGGGCACGGACGATGGCGTGAATTGTGGTAGCGTGGTCTGTGTGACAGATGCCGAAGCGAGACCGTCAAGCAGGACGAAGCAAGAATTACCTGTACAGCTGAAACGGGGGCGCTGCTCCGTGGGAAGGCCGAAGCGGGCGGCGATTTCGCCCATCCGCCGGCCAAGGATCAGACGGAATGCGTCGGAGAGATCGACTCGGGAGTGCGTCCCTTGCGCCTCCTTCAGCAAATCCAGCATCGCCACCGTGAAGAGGCCATGCCGTCTCTCGGAAAGCTCCGCAGCCGTCTGCCCCGCGTCGCAGCTCGTCACGATGGTGAGCGCTCCGCCGCTCCTGTCGGACGGCGCCTCGTGGATCAGCGATAGGTCACGCTCCGCGATTCCCTCGCCGCCGCGCGTGGCGAGAATGTCGGACTGGCAGGCGTCGAGGAGGAGCGCGCTGTTGAAGGTGCCGGAAAGGCGACGCTTGAGCTGTCCGAGCGGAAGGCCGTCGTCCTCGTACTTCACGTCGTCGTAGAGGTCGTTCGAGCAGACCAGCACATGGTTCTCCCCGACGCGGAATCCATGCCCCGCGAAGAAGAACAGGAAGAAGTCGCCGGGGCCGAGGTCGGCCGTCAGGTTTCGCACCGCACTGAGAACTTCCTTCTTCCCCGACGGGTTCGGAAGCAACTGCACCTGGTCGTAGCCCGCGCCGTACTTGAAGAAGCCGTGCAGGTCCGTCGCGTCGCTCACGGCGCAGGAGAGATTCGGGATATGCCCGTCGGCGTACTGGTCGACTCCAACAAACAATGCGTGTCGTTTCATGGTCTGTACTTCCTTGGTTGTTCAGGCCAACTGTGTATGGATGTCTTGTGCTTCATGGAGTGATAGTCGTTTTTCATTATATCAACCTTATTCCTTGTTCACCTAATCGCGTCTCGTCGCGCCCGCGACGCCTCGTCTCATGCACGGGTCGCATTGCTCTTGTCCCTTCTGATTCGCATGATTTAGGCCTTTTTGGCAGAGCCCTCAGCCACCTCTAACATGGCGGTCAGTCCTCCTATTTCGTCGAAATAGGACTTGACCGACGGGGAGTCGGCGAACTCGTCTCCCTTCTCTTCCCCAAAAGTCTGATTGGCTGAGATCATACGCTGAATCTCGTCCGGCATCGTCGCCATCGCGTTCTGCAAGTCCACCGACGAGGAATTATAGCCGATCAGCCCGACCTCATTCATCTCGTCCACGATCTGCATCGTCGTCTCCAGCGCGGTTAAGTAATCGACCTGGGCAATGAGCGAACCAGCGAGACTGGCGTGCATCTTGGCGCGCTGCGCACACTGGTCGGACTGCCGCATGAACAGCTTCCTGTCCGCAGGAAGAGTATCGGGCGAGAACGTCGTAGTGCGGTAATCCAGCGCCAACGATTCCTCCGCCTCGGCCTGATTTTCGTATTCCTTGGCCTTGCACTTTAACTCCCAAATCTTGTTGCGGACGTCAGAGGTCTTGATCTGCGCCGGCTTGATGCCGAGCGCAGCCATGAGTTTTTTGCCGACAGATTCGTTTCCCATCATATCGCTACCTTCCCGCTTACGCAAAGGGGCTCGGAACATCTGCTTAACAACCTCAGACGTCTTGAGTTTGATCTTCGCGAGCACTTCGTTTGCGTCATCCTGGTCATTCTTGGCCAACTTGGTGCAGTATTCGTCGTACAACGCGCTCAACTCGGCCGTCAGATTCTCGGTCTCATCGCCGTCGGCTGCCTCGGAGATGGCCGTGCCGTCTTCACCGAACGAGTCCTCCAGACCGTCGATCTCGGCCATCTCGTAGGATCCATCGCCGCCAATCGCCGACATCTGGCGAGCGAACAACTCAACGCTCATGTCTCTCGGCAACTGCCTGTCGCTGAAGACATCCATGTAGAAAGACTTGAGCATCTTGATCCGCTCGGCCACCCCGCAGATACCATTGAGCATGTTGAGCGCCGAAGAAAGCGCATTCGCGCGCTTCGCCGCAATCACGCCGCGCTGGAGCGAAAGCCCGCGGGCGACTGGGGATCGGGCGACATTCGCCTCCACAGACACGGCGTCGCGATACTCATTTGTAGCCTCAGTCAGTTCCCGTTCCCACACGTCCGCGAGATGCTGCGTCGCGCGGAGTCTTGACACCATAGTTGACAAGTCAAGGTCTTTGATCGGCTTCTTCTGGACGTCCAGTATCCATCCGAATGCATCTGAGATGATTTCCATTCTTTTACCTTCTTCCTTTTTTGATTTCTTGAACATTCCTTTGCCTCCTTCACAATTCGCAAGCCGGGGGGCAAGGCGACTCCTTGCGCGCATCCGCTACGCAGAACCGCAGGTCTCTTATGGCATGATCTTCGTAATGATCACGGTCGATGTGCATGGAGTGTTTTTTCCGGGTGTTTTCCATAAAATGATTCCTTCCTTCAAGAGATGCCTGTTGCATGACAGGAATAGTATAACAAATTTTCGCAGTTCGTGGCTCACGGTGCCGGCTTGTTCCGATTGGTCGCGCTTCGTAGAACGGCAGGCACCCGAACCAGACGGGCCCCGTCCCGATGAAGAAATTGGCTATCTGCCCGAAAAAGGTCCGGCGGCTCTCATGCGTCACGTGGCCGAGTTCGTTCCCCGACAGACGGAACGGGACGAACTCGACGATTCGCGTTCCGGTGAGGATGCATCCAAGTGCATGCCCCGTCTCATGGCAGATGACACCGGGTGCCACGAAATAGACATACGCACGCCCAAAGCGGCCATACCCATCCCCGCGAAGCCGCTGGCTTGCAAACCACATCATCGTCGCCAGCGCGAACACGCCGCCGAAGAGAATGACGATCTCGAACATCGCCCGCTCTATTGCTGAAGGAAGATAGGCCATGTTCCCTCTATTTGTGCGTTCCGTACCGCATGAGACTACTTGGCATCGAATTCCTTCATGAACATTTTGATCAACGGCTCTGGATCCAGTCCAACGCACTCTGCATATAACCTGACCATTCCCCGTCCGTAAATAGGGGCAGGAATCCGATGATAGTCCCCATTTTCCAGTTCCTTCACAAAATCCTGCAAGTTCGTTTTTTTCGCGACCTGTTCAATTGAATAGCCCTTTGCCAGACGTGCATTTCGTAAACATTCTCCCAGTTTCTCCGATCCTAACGTACATGATCTCTTGTCGTCTGCCTTATCTACAGTCATTTGCTGTTCGATTTGATCCTCGGCAAGTTTGGACAACCTACGCTCGACCTCTCTTGCATCCACGAGACGCATTGACAAGTCAGGATGAGTCATTTGTACGAGCAGATCATGCAAAATGGAATTCTTTAAGATGATTGGATCAGAAAGGTTCGGCGGCGACATATTTCTCGCTCGCTCAAAGAAAGGAGAGTATGCGGCCGCCCCTAATGGCAGGCGCGGATAGGCCGTCTTTCCCGTCAAAGCCTCATACAGACAAAGTCCTAGCGCATAAATATCTGCGCCAGGGCCTCCTCTGTTGTCTGTTAGCACCATTTCTGGTGGCATGTAGTCTAGCGTCCCCGGAACCTGTCCTGAAGTCACTGTACCCCTCATGTCGCGAGCAATTGAAAAACCCATGATTGCCACACGCTCTGGATGTCCTTTGGGATAATAGAGATTTGAGGGCTTGATATCGCGATGTATAATCCCCTCAGAATGAAGTACAGAAAGTCCATGTGCGAAATGCGCGAATGCCAACAACGTCTCGCGAAACGGTAACGCTGCGCCGTTATCGTGCTTGATTGCATCGCGGAGCGAACTGCCAGGCATTCCGGGAAGGTACTCCATTACGATAAAAAACTCATGGTTACCTGTATAGTTCAAGGTGAAGGAGTCGATGATATGCACAAAGCAAGGGTCATCAAATTTTTTCAGGATCTTCACCTGGCGGTGGAAACGGTCAGCGTAGTTGGGCTTCAGGAGGTGCTTAACGGCAACAATACGGCCGGTCTGGATATGACGAGCCTTGAACACCTCGCCAAAGCCCCCCTTGCCGATGAACTGTAGCAGACGGTAGACGTTCTGCCCGTTTGTTAGTTGGCGGTAGCGTATCGTCTTTAGATCGGCACGGAATTCGTCGAAGTCGCCGTATCTATGTTCCCTCCTAATCGCGAGCGCACGTGATAGCACCTCGTCTGCGTGTGCCAAAAGTCGTTTCACGCGCCCATGTATCTTGATCGGATTCTCCCCATCAGAGAAAGCGTTGGTCCAACGGGATGTCCATAAGAAGATAACCCGTGCGTGGTCTCCCTCAATGTGTTGATATGGCATCTTGCCCGTCAACACCTCGTGAAATACGACTCCTACCGAGAACACGTCGCTCTGTACGTCACCATGGAACTTGGAATCGATGAAGTCGGGGGCCATGTAGTCCAACGAACCTATAATGTTGTTTGGAGGGGTCTTTCTCGTCGTCGAGCCACCCGTTTGATTCGCAAGCTCAAAGTCAATAAGCTTCACGGCCTCGACGCCACCCTTGACGTTAAGGCACACGAATATGTTTCCCGGCTTCACGTCGCGGTGGACTATCCCGTGCGACGATATGCAAGAAAGACCGGAGAGTACAGATTCGACAATCATTACAGCTTCGTCGGCATCGAGACCGGATGGATAACGGACCAGCCTGTCTTTCAAAGTCTCGCCAGTCAGGAGCTCCTGTACGACGACATGGAGATTGGTGAAGGTGCCCTGTTCCGAGAAACAGCCAAAGTACTTCACGACATTCGGATGGTTTAGGTGGGCGAGGTCATTCGTGCGCTTCACTATCCGACACCAAATATTCTTATCCTCATCCTGAACGGCCATTACCTTAAGCGCAACCAGCGTGCCCACCGGCACAAGACCATGTACGTCCTCCACGCACTTCGCCTTATACACAGTTCCCTGCGCCCCAGCATGCGTCTGTATGGTCTCAAGCACCTTAAACCCACCAATCACCTTACCAGAACAATCCCCGACTTGAATAGGCTTGCCATGTGCAAAACTTCCAATTGTGGGCGCGTCATTCACAGCACACTGTGACTCCTCATGCGTCGCAGTATTCAACTCTGCCCCCTCGCGTGCTTTACGTTCTGCTTCGGCCTTACGCTCCGCCGCCTCGCGCGCCTTACGCTGTGCGGTGGTGCATTCGGCACAGAGGAAGGTAACCTCGTCCTGATGGCGCAGGCAAAGGTTGTCACGTCCGCACTCGCGGCATTTGAAGGTGTCCCTCGGGTCGTTCTTCTTGCCACACACCGGGCAGGTGACAAACGCCGGGGCGGAGACGTATGCTGTCGTGGGAGGCGGCGGTTGGGGATCCCGATTGGGTGCCATGACGTCGAACAGGTAGAACGCCTCGCCGTTGGTCTGGAAACAGGGGTTCTGGGTTCCCACCACGCTGTGGGCCGAGAGGATTCCGCGCATGCGCGAGCGGATGCCGGCGACGAACTTCTCACCAAAGGGCGTGGCGCAGAACGAATCGTCGCCGAGCATGTCCATGACCGCACGCGTGAAGACGCCATGGCCAAGGTCGTCGAACTCCATGGCAGGGCAGAACCGGTCGCACGAGCGAAGGACACAACAGGTTCCGGCATGCACTTTCGCGTCCGGGAGCGAGACGAGCGCCAAATCGCGGGTCTCCGCGCCCCGGTTCTCCACGCCGGCGAAAACGTCCGTACGGCAGGCGTCAAGCAGAAACGCGCGGTTGCAGCCGCGTCCGTTCGTAAGCTCCTCCAACAGATCAACGGGGATGCCGGCCCGGTTGTGCCGAAGGTAGGCAAGGCGGTCGTTTGCGCAGATCAGCAGATGGCTGCCGTCCGGCGCAGTAAAGCCGTGGCCAGCGAAGAAGAACAGGAACACGTCGCCGGGGCCGAGGCCGGACGACTTACGCTCGACGGCGCCGAGGACCGCGTCCGCCTTGGGATTGGACAGCACCTCGACCTCAAAGCCTCGCGCGGCGAACGCACCCGAAAGCGCCACCGCGTCCGACAGCGAATAGCGGAGGTTCTTGAATGCGTTGTCAGCGTAGTCGTTGATCCCGACGAACAATGCGTGCCGCTTCATTACTTGTTCACCATAGTTTTACGGATGGTCCAGACCACGACATTTCAATTGACGGGCACTGCATGCCGTTATCCTGACTGATGGCCTTTGCGTGGGCTTTGACAAGGGCGTAAACCGCATCAATTGTCGGCTTCCCCAGTCCATGGGCTTCACGGAGCGCACGATCCAGAGCCCCCGAAAAGAGCCCATGTCCAAGAGATGCAACTTCCATTGGCATCTCTGGCCTCATGACGCACCAATACGGCCCCTCCATGTCCTCCTGCAGTATTAAATCCCTTGGGAATGATTCCGGCGATAGTTTGGGAACGGAAATCTCGCGCGTCCCCAAACCAGGCCTAGAACAGGCGTCAATGAAGAATGCGCAATCACACCCTTGTTCGCGAACGATCTTCATGAGCATCGCCAAAGGCACTCCATCAACGCCTTCTTGTATGAATTGCATCCTTGAATCGGCCGCGCCCAACAGGGCCTTGCCCTCTGTTTGAAACCCATGTCCGGAGTAGGACATCACAAGCAAGTCTCCTAAATTGAGCTGCGCAATTTCGCTCAGGACGGCGTCGAGAATTGATTTCCTTGTCGGATCAGCAATGACGGAAACCGAATCATAGCCTACGACATCCCGGAAGAAGGATGCCAGCAGTTCGGCGTCCGCCGTGCAAAACGGCAAATCTCTGATTTGTGGATCGTTGTAACGATCAATGCCGATGTGAAGTGAATGTCTTTTCATAATCTATACCTCCTTACTGTCATTGTTTAGCGGTTCATCACTACCCGCCATTGTTACGGTCCGACGAACCTCTTATCCGTCGAACGCCCATTGCTATCACTTTGAGCGCGAGAAAGATCGCCACACATATCACGGCGACCTCAACGACCTGCCCAGCCACCATCGAACCAGTCGCTGTCGCAACAAATCCAAGGGCAAACGGCGCGGCAAGATACCATGCGACGATGCCGATCAAGGCGACAAGTACAACCATCTTTGCGATTTCCACGCAACAGCAATTTTTCGTTTTCATGTTAATTTCCTCTTGTGGCCATGCCCTGCCCTTCAGCGCCGGCGCTCTTATTATACCAAAAACAAACTATTCGGGGGGGGCATTTGGGCAAAATTCACCTCGGCCATTCGTGGACGCTTCACGTGCCATCAACTGAAGATCATATCCCTGCGCCGCCGATTTCATATACCATTTTTCGGCCTCCTCATAATCTTTAGCTACACCGAGCCCCTCCTCGTACATTACACCAAGGATATACTGCGCCCGAGATTCTCCCTGATCAGCTGCCTTGCGGCACCATTTCACCGCCTCAACATAATCCTTCGCGACCCCTACTCCTCCATAAAACATCATGCCGAGATTGTATTGCGCACACGCATCCCCCTGTTCGGCTGCCTTGCGGTACCACTTCACCGACTCCAAGTAGTCCTGAGGGACACCGAGCCCCTTCTCGTAAAAAGAACCGAGCCAGCTTTGCGCCGTCGCATTACCCTGCTCCGCCGCCCGGCTGAACCACCTCACCGCCTCTACATAATCCTGCGGAACGCCATGGCCCTCCCTATACATCCAACCAAGGTTGTTTTGAGCAGAAGCATACCCCTTTTCCGCTGCCAGACGGTACCACTTCACCGCCTCAGCATAATCCTGCGGAACGCCACGACCTTTTTCATACATGAAGCCAAGCCGGTTTTGCGCTTCCGCCCACCCCTGTTCTGCCGCCTTGCGGTACCACTTTACCGCCTCGAAAAAGTCCCGCGAAACGCCACGCCCGTCCTCGTACATTTGACCGAGGTCATTCTGCGCTATAGGTTCATTTCCATCTTCCGCCGCCTTGCGAAACCATTTCACCGCTTCCAGATAATCCTGCTTGACCCCACGACCGTATTCATACATTCTACCAAGGTTGTCCTGGGCTATCGCATAACCTTGTTCCGCAGCTTTGAAGAACCACTTCGCCGCTTCTTCGTAATCCTTTGTAACGTCGCCGCCTCGCATGTAGATGAAAGCCATGTCCATTTGCGCCCAGACATAACCCTGCTCCGCCGACTCGCGGTACCACTTCATCGCCTCCACGTCATCCTGTACCACGCCACGACCCTTATGGTACATGTCCCCTAGAAGTTTTTGCGCAGACGCATTTCCCTGCTCCGCCGCTTTGCGGAACCACTTCACGGCCTCCGCGTCATCCTGCAAAACACCATGCCCCTCCCTGTACATCCAGCCTAGGCTCTTTTGCGCAACATCATTTCCCTGCTCCGCCGCCTTGCGCAACCACTTCATCGCCTCGGCGTAATCCTCCTTGACACCACAGCCACTTAGGTACATGCCGCCGAGGTTGGCCTGCGCATCCACATTCCCCTGTTCCGCGGCCATTCGAAACCATTTCTCGGCCTCGGCGCAGTCCTTTGCGACGCCATTCCCCTCCACATACATCTCGCCGAGGGTATTTTGCGCGACGGGATCTCCCAGTTCCGCCGCCGCACGATAGCACGCACATGCCTTTTCGAGATCTTCCTCTACGCCATTCCTTCCGTGCCGATAGTCGTCACCTTGCTCCAACAACCTCTGGGCCTTGGCGTCTTTTTCCTTCTTCGCGCATGACGTACACACACCTGCCGTATCTGACAAATGCGCCATGCACAGGTGATCCACTCCGCAGGCACTGCACTTGAACGTGTCGGTGGCATGATTATGCCTGCCGCAGACCGGACAAAGGACGATCTGTGAGGCGGAAGCCCAATGTGCGGAGGTTGGGTGCCGTCCACCTTCGAGCAGGACCTGTGCCAGACCCGACTTAGCGAACTCTGGCGTCTGCACGACCGACATACCCTCTCTCGTCGCAATGCAGCGCATCTTGCTCGTCACGGCATCGCACAGCGTCTCGCCAAGCGACAACTCCATCCCCTCGCTTCTAGACTGCCGCAGGACATCCATAAAGGCCAATGTAAACAGACCATGCCTGCGCGACTCGATTTCAACCGCATGCTCGTACTTGCTGCACGAGCGCAATACGTAAAACGCGCCAGGGGCATCTTCCTCTTTCGGGACCATATCGCCTATTGCGACCAGATCTCTCGTTGTCGTGTCTTCGCCCCTAGTTCCTGTCAGGAAATCTGACTGACAGGCGTCCAACAGGAACGCCCTGCCGAATCCACCCTTTCGCGTCTCCAGCTCGATGAGGTCGAACGGTATCCCGGCTCGTTGAAACCGCAGATGCGCATAGACATCGTCAGCGCAAAACAGCAGATGCTGTCCGGAATCCGTAAAACCATGTCCGGCGAAGTAGAAAACAAACAGATCTCCAGCCGTCATGTCGCCAGTCATCTTCTTGACGGCCTGGAACACATCTCCCTTTCCGGGATCTTCCAGCAAATCAGTCTCATACCCCAGCTCCTCGAAGATATCATGCATGGATATCGCATCCCGCACTGAACAACTAAGGTTGCGAATCTGCGGATCTTTGTAGTTGTTCACTCCGACAAAAAGCGCTTTGCGTTTCATGCTCTCTCCTCATTCATCTGATTCTCCGTGCGCGAGTCACCTTCGCCGCCGCCTTTCAGAGAAGACGCGGCGGACCAGCCACGCTACCGAAAGGATAAGCAAGTCAAACAGGAGCGCGAACAGAAGGAGAGAATGGAGGACAAACAGGTACGGCACCATGCTGTTGACGAACAGGCAAAACCATGCGGAGACGACGGGTATCAGGTTCATCAGCAGGATCACCGCGATAAGCGACACGAACCCGCGCCAGGTCGACTGCAAGTCAGGCGGGCTAAGCGTGATTTCCGAAGCGATGCAGAAGATCAGGTAGAAGCAGACGGGAAAGAGAATCGACCCCCAGTTTGACGGCGACAGGACTGTCCTCATCATCCACGCCGCTCCGCCTATAACGCTGCAACAGTAGCCCGCAATCGAACCACCTTGGGGTGACAATGCCTCAAGTCCTTCAAAGAAGTCCCTACCGCCAAGAAGCCGCGCCAACAGGAAGATCATCAAGCATCCAAACCAGACCGGCCCCGTGCCGATGAAGAAATTGGCCATCTGCCCAAAGAATGTCTTGCGGCACTCATGCGTCACATGCCCAAGTTCATTTCCAGACAGGCGAAACGGGACGAATTCGACGATCCGCGTTCCCGTGAGGAGGCATCCAAGCGCGTGACCCGTCTCGTGGCATATGACGCCCGGCGCCACAAAATAGATGTAGCGCCGCCCGAATCGGCTATACCCGTCTCCACGTAGCCGCTGGCTAGCAAACCACAGCGCCGTCGCCAGCGCAAACACGCCGCCGAACAGGATTGCGATCTCGAATGTCGCCCGTTCTATCGCTGAAAGAAGATAGTACATAGGATTTACTGCTCGTCAGTTTCACCCAAAGTTCATTAGCGATTTGTCATTTGAAAACGTTCCCGCGCGGGACGACGCTCCGAGTATTCCGTCATTCATAAAGAGGTTGTGTTGGAGTTTTTTCAACTGGTTTGGGATTAATGGTATAGGGATTCAATCCTCCTCTTAAGATGCCTCACAGCGGAAGTGGAGGAATCTGCTGAACATTGCTCATGCAATTTTCTCAGTTCTGAAATGTCATCCAATCTCTCAAAATTCTCAAAACCCGACAAAACCACCTTTAAGTCTTCTTTTTCTTTACTCAAGTAAGATACTGAATCCCTACGGTTCCTAGGAGGTTTAGCGAGTATTTCCTCTGCGCGTTTAACCATTTCCTTCGCGCTTCTAACAAACCTATTTATCGTGTCTTTCATTTCTCTCTTCTTTTTCTCTTCAGCTTCTTTCCTGCGCTTCTCGGCCTCTTCCTTTTCTCTATTCTTAATTTCCTCCTCATGACGGCGCTTGGCCGCCACCTTTAGCGCCACTTGGCAGATCTTTCTTACAAGCGTATTAATCCCCAACATCAACGGCTGGCCGGACTGTCTGCGACTGGCAGGCACAGGGCAGAACTTAAGGATTTCTGCCTCTCCAATCTTTTTGATCTCCGTTTGAAATGCCGAAGACGTATATATTATCCGTTTAGCTTCAATCGCCGCACCACCAGTCAAATCCTTCAATCCATCCTCAAAACGCTTCTTGTCCTTATTCAACAAGGATTTGTACTGGTCGCATTGCGTAACGACAAAGAGGATCTCTACATTTTCATTCGCCAGTCCATTCGACTTCTCCGCCATGAGCGAATAGGCGAACTGCATCCTTTCAGCTGACTTTCGCTCAAAAGCCAAAAGATCGGGAAAGTCTATCACGTCCTTTGCCGAAACCACTATTATCACGATATCCGCGTTGCTTATTTGGCTCCTAAAATTTGCCCCAATTTTGTCCTTGATTTCTGTTTCTGCGTTGCTTAACAAGGCCTTCTTCGCCTGTTCGTCAGCCAGGTCATATGCATCAAGAAATGTTTCGCCTGCAAAATCAGAGAAAAAAATTCGAGGGTTGATTTTAGGGGAATCGATCTGAAATCTGAATTTCTTAACTTCTTTTTCCGGAATAGTCGCCTCGGGCCAGGGATCTTCACCTATCTCCCTAGACCCATCACTAACATTGAAGCAGTTACGAGCATTGTTACGAATTTTTTTTGTATCCGCCCCCAAAAGGCGAACTGCAACACGGCTTTCGATGTCCTCGTAAACGGACAACGCCCATAAAAGCGTAGTCTTACCGGAGGCGATTGTGCCGGCTAGCACAATCGTGATGTCGGGAGAGTCCACACCCGTGTTTACGCTGTTATGGCTATTGGTCATATTCAGGTCCTTTCCGCTCTGGCGACAATCAGTCATTTACCCATCCCGTGCCATTGCAATGCGGACACGGATGCCTTCCATGATGTTTCGGCCTGTCCACTTGCGTTCCGCCATACAGGGTGTAGTCATGACATTCGTCGCTCGATATGCCAATGTCGTTATTAATTGATTGAGGCCGACCAAACAGGCGTCCCAATATGCGTTCAAATAATTGCCGAAGGACACTGGCTGTTTTCGGACGTTTTTGGCAATCTTCCCCAGAAAAATTTCTTTTATTCCGTCCTTCATCTTGGACATTCTTCGTCCACCCCTCAATCTCCCTGCGGGTCTCCTCGCTGAATTCATTCGAGACATCTTCGCCAGAAGAAGGTGTTGGCGTCCTATCCACCTTCCGCTCTATCTTCACCTCCACTATCGGCTTTACGATGTCATTGCCAATATATACAATGACATCGCCGTCCTCGTGTGCGATCCAATCTCCAATCGATGAAAGAGCCGCTGGATCCACTGGTTCGGGACGTCCTTCTGAAGGCTGTACGCCACCTGACGCTCCGCCGCCGACATATTCGAAATTCGGAGGAAACTTGTTCGCTCGGGCATCTTCGCGGGGAATCGGCCGGACGAATACCTCATGCTGGAATATCAGCCTGAAGTCAATGTTCGCCGCCTCGTATTTCGGAACGACGCCTATGACATGGTAATCAACGGTGCGCATATTGGAATCATAATTCGCCGCTTTGAGATGTCTGGCGAAAAAAACCCGGTCGCCATGCGTGAACACGCAGGCTATCGGACGGATTTCGGCATCGTCGCCGGAAATCAGCCGTGCGTCAATCAATGACAAGTCCGTTTCCGAAAAGTGGCTTTTCGGCCAATGCCACGAATAGCCTTGAAACGCCGTGTGAAAAGCCAAAGGTATTCTTATGCTGCTCATTACGCCTCCTCAATTTTCAAACTGTCAATCACTTCGTCAACTACCAAAGCCGAGCCGGCGGCGCGTTCAGATTGCAACTCGGCCTTCAACTTCGCCTTCAGCATTTCCAATTCTGTCTCCAGTTCTTTGAAAACCGACCAAAGACGGTTCGTACGAGCCAGTCGCTCCATGCCTCCTGCTTTTTTAATGGCACGCACGTCTTCATCCGTCAGAGACGGGCAAATGACTACATGTGATTTTTTGCTAGAACCAGTCACAGCTTTCCAAGCAGACCTGCGGAAAGCCTCGCTACCGAACACGTGGTTTTCCCGATCTTGCCCTTCATACGTTCCCAGCCCCTGGAGAAGGAACAGATATCGGCTTAACGTTTCAAACATCGTGAACACGGCTCCTTCATGACCAGGCAGCCCCCCTTCCAATTCAACCGTCCAGTCGGAGATGGAAAAATTCCGTTGCTGCATTGGTTCCTGGGCTTTTATCGGCGTCGAATTATTTGTATTTCCCGGAGTCGAGGCAGATGTTCTATTTAAAATAGGTTCTTCTGGCTTTTCTTTTCCGTCAAGAATCAGAACTGCGGGACCTTCCTTCTGCGGTCTCTGTTTGCAACTCATTTTATACTGTCTAGCAAGTGCCTGCATCCGCCTCGGAATCTGTCTATCAACGAAATCGTCGTTAATGACAACCTTGCTTTTATTGACGCTTCCTTCGGTCAACAGATCAAGCAATGCCTTAGAGAAAAGACCATGCCGGATATCGGGTATCTCGCCCGCGCATTGACCATCGTTGCAGGAACAAAGGATGGTCAACGCCCCAGAATCTTTCGTCCTTTCCCCAGCACCAGCCAGAATCAAATCGCGCGTTCCCTGTTCCATGACACCGGACACACCCCGATTGGTCTCGAGGACATCCGTGCGACAGACGTCCAGCAGGAAAAGCCGGTTGAACGCCTTGTTCGTCTCGTACTTGAGACATTCCAGCGGAAGTCCGGCCCATCCGTGCCTGACGCGGTCGAGATTGTCACCCGCGCAAACGAGGCGGGGTCCGTCCTGCGTTTTGATGCCGTGCCCGGCAAAGAAGAACAGAAACTCGTCTCCAGCCTCAAGATCCTTCGACACATCTGTGACTAGATTCAAAATCACTTCGTCATTGACTGGATTGACCAGAACCTCTGCACGGTCGAAAATTGTATGGAAGAAAGCATGCAACTTAATCGCGTCATTTACTGCGCCTTTAAGCTTCGAGATGGTCTGGTCGGAATAATCATCGACTCCCACAAGCAATGCATGTCGCCTCATTCTTTTATCTCCTCCGCTGCCGCGTTCCGTCGAAGACGACTCCGAAATGCTCGAGCCAGTCTTTCTCGGATGGGTTCTTTCCGTCATAAGGGATGTATTCCCATGCCAGAAGATCGGACGGGACCCTGCCCTCGGTTGCCTTCTCGTCGTGAATGATGATCGCCGACTTGCCAAGCCCGATGGCGAGCCCCAGCTCAAAGAACACGTTGGGGTTGCCGCCAGTGATGTCCGCAACGATGACGCGCGACTCCTGTATCGCCTTGCAGATCTTGCAGACGAAGTCACCGGAGTACGTCCACCGGTCGGCGCGAAAAACACGCTTTTCCTCGATGCCGCGCGCTTTCCCGAGCCATTCGATAAGTGCGTCGCAGGACTCCTTGCAGGTTGGCGGATCCCTGAATGGAATCGCGAAAAACACGTCGAACCTGTTCGGATCTATCTCCTGGAACATCTGGCAGGTCCGTCCGGCCGCCTTAGGACAGGGGAGCGCGTTTGAGGAATTGGTACGGCTTTCCAGTGTCCGCGCAATCGCCGACTTCATGTCGTCCGCCAGCCCCGCCAGATCACTAAGCGCGGCGGGACGCACGATTCCTACGGAAAGGCCGAAGTCTTCCTGGCGCACCTCGCGGGCTGGGAAGGTACAGGCGAGTGCCGTACCAGCCTCGCGCGCCAACTCGCTGTAGTGCAGGCAGAGGGCCTCGAATGCAGTCCTCCGCGTTTGACGCATTTGTGCCGCCGCGATTTCGCTTTCCAGTCGTACAAGACGCGACAGGATGCCATGTAGCGTTTCAGCACAACCCGCCACAGCCTACTCCTTCATGAGCTTCTGGGTGATGGCGTCAAATTCCGCCTTCATGGCCACGTCGTCGAACAATGCGATTTCGGGAAGCTTAAGCTCAAGAAGCGCCGCGAAATCAGTCATGTCGGAGACGGCCCGCGCCCCGAACGAGCTGGCAATGTCGACGGACTCCCAGAAGCTGAGCGCGATTTCGTGGCGCTTTTCCGTGGCGGACAGCTTTTCCCGTATGATCTCCTCGTGGCGCTTGAGAATTGCCAAATACGCCTGCGCGGCCTTCAATGTTTTTTCGTTCGTGCCGGCAGCATGGAGATACGCCTTCTTCTCCTCTTCGGAACGGCCTTCGGCGGCGGCCTTTGTCTCGTTGCCCTTCTTCGCAGCCTCTGCGTTCTTCGCGACATCGACGATACCGTCGCGCCAGATTCCTGTCGCGGCCTTGTCGAGATACTGGCGGAAGCATTCAGCCTGGACGTCCAGCATCACGATGTACGCGCCGTAGTAGCGCTTCGCCGCCTCCGCATTGCCCTTTTCGGCGTCGACTAGCCCCTTGAGGTTCTCCACAACGAAGCCGATGTTCTTCGCGACGATGGCGTTGTCGATGAGCGCTCCCAGGTCCACGGTGAGGAACGGCGAGTTTTCCGGGAGAGAGAGACCGATTTCCTTGAGATCACGCCGCACTGTCGCAACTGCTTCGGCGCGAGAGGTTTCCAGCGCAGCGAGCTCCGCCTCCGCCTTGGCGATCTTAGCGTCAAGCTTTTCGGACCGATCCGGATCAAGACCACGTTTCTCGCGAAGTTCCGAGAGATCCTTTTTCGCCGACGCGATTTTCGCATCCAGTTTCGTGACGCGCGCCAGTACGGCGCGTGAATCGACGGTCAGCAGGTCATCCCGAAGTTTGGCAATCTGCTCCTTGATCATCTTGGAGGCAACGACCTTTCTGGCGCCAACCTTGCCGTTGGCCATGGCACGCCTATCCATGTCGACAAGCGCATCCCAGGCGGACACGATCTTTTCGGTACTGCGTTTGATCGGCTCCCAACGCTCAACGACGTTCTTGCGCAGGTACTCGCCCAGACGCCCGAAGTACTCATCGAACACAGACCCGGTATTTGCCAACAAGTAGAACGACAGCAGCGCAACCGCCATGCCTACCATGATCACTCGCGAAAAAATCGTCACCTTCCGCGGGAGTAAAGCTGCCCGCAACAGTCCCAAGATGGTCCAGCCCACCCAGAAGGCAGCCGAATTAATATGCGCGCTGCCGCTGAACAGCGGACCGCAAAAGGTGAGGCTAAGGAACAACGGGAACAGCATGGTGGAACCGAACGCCACCCATGGACGCATGGAATCCGCGCATTCAGTGTCGATTATCTTCATGAAACCTGGAAACCACACCACATATAATGCAACCGACATGGCAAATGCCTTGCAATATAGCAGCCACATTTCTTCCGGCGTCCAGACGGCCCACAGAAGATAGCGGGCGGCAAAGGCGAGTACGACTAGCAGGATTCCCTTTCCCAAAGCCCTCATGCTGGAGTTCATTATGGCAAGTGCCGCCGCTGGAAGCGCGATGGCCGAGACCAGAAATACTATAAACAAGAATGTCTGCATGTTTTCTCCTTTGCTTTCTTAGGACGGACGGAATGCCTGTCCTGACACTTGTCCAGACGATATTTCCCGCTATTCCTTGCGAAGTTTTCGCGTGATTGCGTCGAACTCGGCCTGAAGCGCCGAATCGTCAAAGAGCAGAAGCGGCGGGAGTTCAAGCGAGAGGAGCGCCTCGAAAGCCTCGTGGCTCGTCTTCACGATTGCCTTGAGATCGCTGGCGAGGCTAACGGTGTTCCAGCTGCTCTGCGCGACTTCGCGGACACGCTCAGCCTCGCGGAGTTTTGTGCGGATTATATCCTCGTACTGCTTCAAAAGCCCCAGATAGGCATTCGCCGCCTCCACCGTCTTCTTGTTCATCGCTGCGTTTTTCCTGAAAATCTCGCGTTCATGGTCGGTGAAGCGCGTCTGGGCCGCATTGGCGGTGTCGGAATGAATCGCCGCCTCTGCGCCCTGGAGGATTTCGTTGATTCCCTTGCGCCACTCGCCATCTTCGCTCTTTTCAAGATACTGCCTGAAGCCCTCGGTCTGCACGTCGATCATGACTAGATACATTCCGAAGTAGCGCTTAGCGGTGGTCAGGTCCTTTGCGTCAAGGAAGCGGCCAAGGTTTTCGACCACGACGGCGATGTCTTTCGCCACGACGGCGTTGTCGATGAGCGTTTCGACATTCACGGGGAATATGCAGCGCTCCGCAGCGTTACCGGGGATGTTCAACCCGATGCCCCGCAGATTTTCCATCACCTTCGCCGCCTGATTGGCGCGTTCTGCCTCAAGCTTCGCCTTCCTGTCCTTGATCTCTTTGATGCGCGCGTCATAAGTCTCGGACTCGTCCGGATGGCGGACGCGCTCGCCCTCAGCCTTTACTATTTCCTTTTGCGTCTCTGCGATTCGCTTGTCGAGTTCGTCAACTGCGGCGAGTACGTCATGGCAATCGACGGGGAGGAGCAACTCACGCACCCGGTCCAGCTGCTTGCGCTCGCTTTTGCTCGGTGGCTTGGGCCTCGCGCCCGGCTTTGCGTTTTCTTGGAATCGTTCTACCACGTTGCCGCACTCGGCCACGATCTCCTCCCAGCGCTTAGCCACATTGTCCCGGATGTCGGCGACGATGTTGCCGGAATACTCCACGCCGCCTTTGGCAAAGTAGATGTTCACGGCGACTATGACGACGACGCTCGCCAGAAGCGCCGCCAGCGCAAGGATTACCGACGGGGGCCGCAGCTGTAGCGGGCGCACGCCGGCGTTCAGCAAGACGAAACCGACAAATACAAGAAGCTGATTCTTCTCCGGCAAGATGAATGCCAGGATCGTCGCCAGAACGATGCCGCAGAGTATCACCTTTCCAAGAGAGGAGAGCCGCGCGCGCACGATGATGGAAATCGTGTGTGCCGTGATAAGCAAACCAGCTATCCAAGCCAGTGCATAGAGTACCATAGTCATGGCGATGTCCTTTCCTTTGCCCTCGGCAGTTTGTTATTTTTGTCCAGGCCTATATGCATGGTTATCCATCCACAACCGGAAGTCGTTCATGTCTTTCGGGGAAATCGAAGCTTTCACGATCTTGAAAGCTTGCTCAAAATCTTCTTGGGTCAAAGGGCGCTCTTTTTGAACTTGTCCCTTAATCTCGTCAATGGACTTCCAAGTGGAGATTCCAGGGTTCATTTCCTCCTGCATCGATTGAACGGCGTTGGCAACAAGATTCTGCAAATCTCGTCCAGAAAAGCCCGCCGTTCTCTCATCTGCCGAAAGCCAATCTAACAAAACAGGGGTTGCGAGTTGATAACGCCTCAACTGCTTTGCGAGAATCTGCTTCCTTCCTTCAGCATCAGCAGCACCGACGAGGACAATGTGTCCACCAAAACGCGAAAGCAGGGCGACATCAAGAGACCACGGGACATTTGTTGCAGCAACCGTAAGTACGAATGGCGGTTCGCTCTTTCCATCTCCTTTTGTCTTGATACCGTCCAGTTCGGCAAGTAGGGCACCAAATCCTGCGCCACCACCGCCGTTCTCTCGCGAGGGAGAGATGCAGTCGACCTCGTCAATGAACACGAGAGAAGGAGCCTTGAATCTAGCCGACTCATATAGTAAGCCTATCGCCTTTTCCTCCATTCCCTGGTAGTGTCCTCTGACTCCCGAAAGTGAGACATCAAAAAACGTGCCGGCCCCACTTATGGAGTTCGCAAGCGCGGATACGAGAAAAGTCTTGCCTGTTCCCGGAGGGCCTATCATGAGAACCTTACCAGCACCATCCGGTCTTGAACCGTCAGGACGGCGCATTACAGATTGTGCCAGTATCTTCTTCAGATCTTTCACAAGATCGTCCTGCCCACCGACGTCATCCCATGTTACACTAGTAGTCCTGAGGAATCCATCAATTTGAGCTATCAGCGTCGCCCCAACAGGATCCTCGGCAAGCTGCGCATGAAGACTGTCTTCAGGCCATTCGGCATCAATTTCGCAGTCTTCGTCATCCTTGGATTCACATGATTCACCTTCCTCGTTGCGATTCCAATCTCTTCCAACCCTCTTCGAACCGTCAGACGGCGATGCTACGGCTGATGATTTCAATACCTTTGCATTGCACTTGCCGGCCTGTTCCAGTGCCTTATCAGATTCCGCAAGGCGTTCGGAACGTGCCGAAGCAGATGTTGCAACGCCCGCAGCCGCAATCCAGGCCTTGGCAAGAGACTCATAGGCCGAGGCCGCCTCGGCCCACTTCTTGCCTGCGTGAAGGGCTTCGGCCTTTTCGCGGCAAGACATGACCTGTTTAAGGATTTCGTTCATTGAAAACATCCTTTCTCAAATCAAACCTCTGCGGGCATGAGCAGAGATTCGCTCTTCTTCTGGATTTCCGCCTGAATTTGCGCCTTCTTGGCAGAGTCCTGTTCCGCGTCGTACTTGGCGTAGAGCGCCATCAGTTCGTCCTGTCCATCTGACTTGTCCTGAGACAGCATGTTATCAAACTGTTGGACCGTAACATCCATCACATGCTTTAGATTTTGGCACTCTCTGACCATTGGTCCCAGCACCGCCTCCGTTTCCTGAAGTTCCTTCATGATCTCCTGAATGTCCATCTTGCCGACACCGGCGATGTTGCTCTGGGAAATCGTCTCGGAAAGTTCCATAAACGTTTCGGCTTTTTCAAGAGTCTCAAGGACGCTACCCAACTGATTCGCGAACCCAAGGGAGTTCTTAGCTTCCCTGATGCACCTCTGGTGCTCGGAGATGAGTTTAGACCTCTGTGCCGCGCTGATGCCGGGCTGAAAGGTCTTCTGGAGGGCGGTCTGGGCCTTCTTCTCGGCCATGGCGGCGTCGCGGTTGCGCATCTCCATGTTCTGGGATGTTTCGATAATCCGTCTGTGGATATCGTCAAGCGAGAGCGGTTTCTTCTTGGAAGATTCCGGCTCAACGAAAAGTTTCTTGATAGAAGTCAAAATTGACATGGTCTACTGCCTTTCTGCTCGTTTGGTTGTCACTAAATACTAGGCAAGAACAAGTGTGGAACCACCCGTCATAATCGCGGAAATCTGTTCCTGAACCTTCTTCGCCCCCGCGATGTCGCCCTTGATCGCGGTCTTCATCGTCAGCGTCCCCGTGCCGGACTTCTCGATGTTCCAGGGCGACGTGAACGCGGTGCTGCTCAGCGTGGCGGCGGACGCCGTGGGCGCGTAGAGCACGTCGTGCGGCCCATCTAACGTCACAATACCACTCAGCATCTCCTTGTTTTTCGCCATAAGTGTGTTCATCTCTTCCCCAAGTGCCCTGAACTGCTCGGCGTTGCCCATTGCGGACTCCATTTGCGCCTTATGCTCACGAAGTGCCAGTGCTTGATCAAGGACGGAGGTGAATGTTTCAATCATGTTGCAGAATTTCCCGATCATCGCCATCCGCTGCGAGATAGACTTTGCTCGGCGCATCATCTGGACGCGCATGAGGGGGGTCCGCCTCAGGTTCTCCTCCACCGAGGACGATTTCTTCCATTCGGCCTCTAGTTTGCGCCACTGGAAGTCCAACGACGACCGCAGCGACTTGAATGCGCTTATACGTGACTGGATGTCGGACTTCTCCGTAGAGCCATCTCCGGCACCTTGGACAAGCGTTTTGATGTCCGACAACATGTTTTTGAAGAATCCCATTTTCTCTTCCTTTCTGGAGGTTGTTGATTTGTTCTAGGTTGAATGACGGATTTCTGCCTGAAATCCTTGCAAAAAAAAATCATTCGTCATCTCCCGAATCATCAGCGTCCGCGTCGCCCGACGGGTTAGACAGCGAGAAGGCGCGGTTCCGGCGGACGATGTCGGGGTCCTTTGAAGACACCGGTACAAGCGCCTTGATGGACGCATCGAAATCGGCCTTCGTGACAGATTCCACCCGGTCCCATTCGGGGCTGCCTGGATTCAGGCCTTCACGGCGTTTGACCCAACGACGCCCGGCGCGCATCGCGGCCTCGTCGCAGACACCGCCGCCGTCGCCATGGTGCAACTCTGCGCCGCTGTAGCCCTCGGTGCGCTCCACGATGTCGTCGATGGAGACATCAGGCGCAAGCGGGACGTCCTTCAGCGCCGCTTCGACTATGGCGCGGCGCGTCTCGGCATCGGGCAGCCCCACGTGGACGGCAAGGCCAATGCGTCCGCTGCGGACAACCGCGCTGTCGATCATCCACGGGCGGTTCGTCGCGAGGATTACGAAGATTTGCGCGTCTCGCTTCGTCGCGAAGCCGTCCAGCTCCGCCAGGAACTGCTCGACGATGCAAATCTTCTGGTTGCCGCGCTTGCGGAGAATGCTCTCGCATTCGTCGAGGAACACGACGCACTTCTTGTGCGAGTACGCCTCCTCGAAAAGCCGAGATACGTTCTTCTCGCTCTCGCCGACGTACTTGTCCTTCATCTCGCTCATCTTGCGGTAGAGGAACGGGAGGCCGAGTTCTCCGGCGACGGCGCGCGCGAACATCGTCTTGCCCGTGCCCGGCGGCCCGTAAAGGAGCAGACCCTTGCCATTCTTGATCTTCAGCGTCTTGTAGATGTCGGGGTGGCGGACAGGATTCACGAGCGCATCCATCACGGCCTGCTTGGCCCCATCCAGGCCTTTAACATCGGCAAGGGTAATGCCTGTCGGGTTATTCTGTCCGGATTCGGCCGTGGGCTTGGGCTGATCACCTTGTTGAGCATCCTGTGTGTCCGTACGCTTTTGGGCTTTCGCAGCCGCTTCAGACTCAAAGGAAAGCTTCTGGGGGATTGTCGGCTGAGCGGCAAGACCCTTTGCCCCCACGCCAGAACCAGCGGTAGTGGTTCGCGCATGGGCGGGAGCTTTTGCCGCCGCTTCTAATCCGATTCTCTCCCAGCGGTCGCAGAGGGATGTCCAGCGGTCCTCCTCCGCTGCCGAGACAAGGCCTGACGCGAGAATCGCGCGATAGGTCGAAACTAGCGCTTGAGCGGCTTTGGCAACGGCAGCCCAGTCGCCGACATCCGCCGCCCGCTGGGCGGCTGACTTCAAGTCTTCTTCGCGTTGGAGCAATTCGTGGAGCATGGCTTTTCCTACAGCTTTGCAAGAAGTTCCTCTAGGTGATTCACGGCTGCGGTATCCTTATCGCCCGCCAGCTTGGCAATCATGTTGTCGATGGCCGACGTCTTCACCCCAGAAACCGATTCCTCGACCGAGACCATCTCGCCCAACGTCGCATCAAGCGCGCCAAGCATCTGGTCCATGAGCTGGTCCGCCATCTGGGCGTTATGGATGCCCTTCTGAAGATCCTGCTGCGCCTTGGCGACGTCAACAGATGAAATCGTGTTGCCCATTGCACTGCTCACCTCCGAAAGAACCCCGCAGAACTCCGTGTAGCCCTCCATTTGGTCGGACTTTGTCGCGAAAAGGCGAACAGCATGGAGCATCCGCTGCGCGCGACGGCGCATGGCAATCGTAAGCGCTATGGAGTTCTTGATCGGACCTAGCATCGTCTCATCCCCTGTCCGCTTCGCATCGACAGCTTGGACCAAGTAGTCATGAAGATAACGATCTTGCTTCTTGATCTCAAGCGAGAACCTGCTTTGAAGGGCTCCCAGCTTGATTTTCCGTTGCATCGCCACTTCGGCAGGGTCGGGCCTCTTTTCAAAGATGCCAACAAGTTTCTTGAAGAATCCAGCCATTATAACACCTCCGTTTCAAGCAATCCGTATGTCCAGTCATCTTCGGGGATGTCCAGCAACGACGCTACCGTCTCCTCCACGGCACCAAAGCCCCCGCGGGTGGCGAAATCAGTACCAGCATTAAGCACTGCGGACTCCGACAACTCAATGGGGTTGCGAGTGACTATGACGAGCAGACGTTCCTTGCGGCCGCTCTCCGCCGTTGTCGGCCCAGAAACCAGAAAATCGGGAATTGGCAACAACTCCCCAGGCGCCGCGTATGTCTTGCCAGCCTCGATGTGATTGTCCGTCGTTGAAAGTTCCTTACACGGAAAGAGCTTTGCGAAGCGCCCGCTCGTACCGAAGTCAAACAATGTCAAGTACCCATCCATGTCAGACCGTAGTTCAAGCCGAAGCTTGTCACCCACGGCAATTGAGTTAGATGGGCGTTGCGCTGGATTCACACATGGCGAATTTTTCTTCTGCAACGAAGATTTCGCCGTCATAGGTACCAAGGCACGTTCCATACCGTCCTCTTTCACGACCGTCCAGCTCATTTGCAGAGTCGGCCTCTTATTGAATGTTACAACCATATTCATACCTCCATTGCTGCGGTTGTCACGGAAGAATCAAATAAGAATTTACATCTGCCGCCCATTGGCACTTATTCATGCCCGTCAGTTTCGCCACCAAATCGGTTGCCTCCGCAGGGGAAAGCGCTTCTCCAAGTTTAGGCAATGTCTTACTCAACAACGGGTTGTCCGTAACAAGCGCCACCAGATGGTCAGTTCCAGATGAGGCTGATTCACGAAGCCCCGAAAGCATTTGGCAAGACTCGTCAGCGACAAGCATCCGCTCTCCTTGTGCTATCCTCACGTCTTCTGGAAAATCCCGATTGGGAAGAAGCGGAACAATCTCATTACACTCAGAGACATTCAGTATTGTCAGGTATCCTTCGTGACGCTCACAGAAAATCGTCGATGAGAGAGTCTCGTTGTAGTGCAACACAGGCGTTTTCGCCGTAATTGGCTCAAGACTACGATCCCTAACGCCGATTGTACGTGTAGAGAACGAGGGAGCATTCTTTGCGAGAGTTACGCCTCCTTCTTTGCTTTTATCCTTTACCAACGCAAGAAGACGCAACCCCGATTCCGCCCGCTTGGCATCCTTCAAAAGTTCCACAAAGGAACCTGACCCGGACTTAGCGACAGTATCTCCAAGGACATTGGAAATCATCTCAAATGCTGCGAATGCAGCTTCAATGTCTCCGCACTGAAGTTTATTCTTCTGGGCATCTAATTCGGCAATCTTGAGTTCATGTATTTTCTGCGCGAGTTCTTCTTCGCGTTTTGCATCGTTGTCGCGTTTGACCTGAGCAGCCTGCTCTTGTTTTTTGATGCGATCTTGCTCCGCTTTTACTAAGCTGTCAGTATTCGCGTTTTGGCTTTTGATTGCATAATCTCGCTCAGGGCTGACGAACTTCACGGACCTGACGACAAACTCAACGACAGCACCTTTGTCGCCATCCACAAAAAATGGCGTGCCATCTTTCGCGGACAGGGCATTTGTAAAGACCATCTCGGTCAGATTTCGTTCGCTTGCCCAATCCTCCATGTCGACTTTAAGGTCCTTTAATTTAAGCACCTCCATCGACGCATTGAGTATTTCGTCAAGCAACAGATTCTTTGGCACTGTGCCTAATGCCTTGACAAATGCGCTAGTCGTGAAAGGTGCTACTTTTGCATCCGAATAGTATTGCTCAAGAAACGCCTTCTGCTTCTTAATTTTCGCTTTACCGCCAATTTCCAGATACCAGTGAAAACCGTCTTTCTCTTGGCCAAGTGGAATCCTAAAGAACAAGTCAAATGGATCGCACTGAACCGCAAAAAAACGGATGCCGTCTTTGCTTGGCAGATTCTTCGGATCCACCTCCTCTGCACAACCATTCAAGCAAATGCCGAAAATTTTCTCCCCGTCGACAACGGCACCATCGAGGACATTCCTCGATTCCTTTGAAAACAGACCCTTTTTGACCATCTCAGGCTTGACGGTCAACTTGCGAATGAGTGTTTGAAGCGAATCTGGCATAGCGCGGAATCCTCTTCAGCTTTGGCTCGCAGAGATGGTATGCTGTGGCCGTTCGGTCACATGTGACGGCTGGGCTGGAGACTGCTGCGGGGCGTCTTGAGGCTTCGTCGCTGCCTTCCTTGCAGCCAATTTGGCAAGGACCTTTTCACGATTGACATCTGCCGTGGCAGTTGACGACATCGTTCCGTCAAGCCTCTCGCCAGCTTCCGTCACACCATATAACCCTGCGTCAGCCGACTCCCCTTCACGGGCAGTCTCATCAATTATTTTCGCAATATCATCCATCGACTTCCCAGCGTCCCTCGCCGCAATAAGACGTTCCAGCGTCCTTTTCATGATCTGACGGAGCTTCTCGTTGTCGCCCCAAGCCTTATTCAAACCATCGACACGCTTCCGGAACTCGGTCAAAACCTCCTCATTCGTCATAAGCGTTCCCATGACCATGTCTTTTTCAAGCCCATCCGGCAGAGATTCGTATTCGTCCATGAGCCGCTTGTATTCCAAATCCTTTTGCCGAATTTCCTCGCGGAGCTTCTCTCGTTCAGCAGCAATGGTCTTGCCCTTGCTCTGCAAGTCCATCACCGTATTCCTAATTTCGGCTATTTTTCTGTCAACCTCACTCAGCTGAGGTTCTGCTTGCTTGGCGTCGTCGGAACTCCCGCCAAAGAGTTTCTTTAAAAAACATGCCATGATTTTTTCCTTTCTTTTTTACGTTTTGACACATTATCAAACGAAAATGCGGTCGGATTCCTTGCCGACGGAACGGATTTCCTCTTTACCACCAAATCCGTGCCCGAACCAGAACTTGCGGGGCTCCTTCTCTTGAAGCGCGAGGACAGCCGCTCGTACCCGACAGTCCAGGTCAATAACAGTTGAAAAATCCGGTACGCGCGCCAGCAAAGACTGCTTCAATTCCGACATTGACACGACGGCACAGTCATCAAGAGAGAAAATTCCGACAATCGTCTCTCGGACGACGGGTTCTAATCGCGCCTCACGTTCTTGCAACACTCTCTCCGCGCGCTCTTTCCGCATTTTTTCCTCGACCGCTAACGTATCCGCGAATTCTTGTTTAAATATCGTGCGCAATTTCGCGCGGTTCGGCGGCGTGTCGCGCAGGACTTCAAAAGGTTTGCGAGAGTCGGGAACGAGAACAGACGTTCCTGAGCGCAACAGGATTCCGTCCATGTCGCGAACTGGCCTGTCAAGTACGGCGGAATGCTCTGCCAGCCAGGCTCCAAACGCATCCGCAGGGTCTGGCGCAGCGACAGACGGCGTCCCCGCGCTAACCGATGCCGCAGGCAAACCCGCACCAATTGTGAATCCTTCCGAAACCGCATGCTGTGAAGACTTTCCGAACCACGTCGGCCGTCCGGCAGCCGTTGCGCCCAAGGGAACGCTCCCACCAATGGATAGTGGCGTGCTGCCCCCTGCCGCCACGCTGGCATCAGGAAACTCGGACATGACAACCCCTTCCCGACCGTGAGCAACAATATAGGCGTATGGAATCAACGCATAACCCGGCATTTCCGGCGATTCCGGTGCCCATTCCGTATCGCTCCAGCTGTTCCGCGCGATGAAGTAGCCGCCCCCTTGATAGGATGTATCGTCCACATAGCCGGCAAGACAGAGCGCATGCCCCCCACTAATCTTATCAAGCTTCACCACGAGTTCAACGCCGTCCTCATACGCTTTGTAATCTCTGACTAAGAGATTACATCCAAAAACGGACGAGCCAACATACTCAATGGTCTCCTTTATTTTATCGCCGGCAATCTGCATCGCGACAACTTCCGCTCCCTCGGATTCGGGATCGACGCCGTTTGCCACCATGATTTTTTCGACAAGCCCCCGAGGTGGCGGCATGACTTTTATATGCCAAAGCAACTTTGGCACAGGAATCACGCCAGTCCTGTGAACCTCGTCATCATCCCAGTCCGACGTGACAAGCACACCGGTATAGACCGGGAATCCAGCCGACAACGCCTGCTTGAATTGAAGCACGGAACCGTTGGAAAGGGTCCGCCAGTGACGGAAACGGTATTTCTGCGCAGAGGCCAGCTTGCGCTGAAGGGCCATGCCCTGTCCCTCGTTATCTGGATCCTCGACGTAGTTCCAGCTTTCGGGGTTGTAGTGCCATTCGGAGAGAGGGCAGATGCCATATTCCTCTATGGCATGAATGGCGTCGAGCGTGAAGGCCCCGTCCGTGAGGCTCTCAACCTTCCCCGGAGTGACAAGCTTCGTGAAGTGAAAGAGCGACTGTTCCGAGAGTTCGACCTTTCTACCCAGCATGTACTCGCAGAGCGCGACAAGAGCAAAGGCAAAGCAAGCCCCGCGCTTGCTCTGGTTGCGAACAGGGAAAAAGCCGTCCATCAAGCGCACTGCCGGGGGAAGCCCAGCGAGTCCCGAGAAGTTGACTTCCTCGAATAAGGGAACCAAAAGGCAATTGCAAAGCGGTGCATGTTCGGCTCCCTCCGGGACATTGCCTAGCACCATGCGCAGCATCTCCTGCCAGATGTCATCGCGGCTTATGGGCAGCTGAGTACCGCCGTCACCGCCGTCTGGTCCATCGGCTGAAAGACGGAACGCCGTTTGACCTAGTTGAAGTGCTGCAAGGGGAGTTCCCCCTTTCATGAGGGAACGAATGTCTAGCTTGCCTTCCTTTACGCTCTTAAAATGCATTGATCCACCTCTATCGTTTGCTTGGCATGAAAAGAACAGCGGTCATTCCACCGCCACCGTGAACTCGCATGTGCGACTTCCCGCAACGGCCGAGATTTCATATCGGCCCCTCTCGACGCCCTTTATGACCGCCGCGCCAGCCCTGAACTCCCTGTTCTGGAGAAGGATAGCGCCGGTTTCGTCACGCAAAGACAGGAAAAACGGAAGGACGTCATGCCCGATATCGTCAAGTAGTTTGATCTTGAGGTTCGCCCCAGACGGAGATATTTCCATATCCAACATCATCGAACAACCGTCCCCCTGCTTCTCAAACGCCAGCTTCGTGGGCGCCTCGCCGCTCCGCCCATCGCCCACCGCCCTTGTCGAGTACGCATAATTGGGAATGCCCGCAATGTCAAATCCCGGAATGACGGAGTCGACCCACTTGGCGAAGTTCCCGAATCCATCTTTCAGGTTTCTGGCAAGCGAAACGGTCAAATCGACGATTTTTCCGCCAAACCTCTGGCTGGCAATGTTAGCTTCACGGTACTCCCGCATGCATTCAGAAAGTACTTCGACGTATTTCCCGGATATTTCCGAATACGGCCGTTCTGCCGGCAGATCTTCCAGCAGAACCGCATCAGTAAATGGCGTTTGAATGTTATTCTTCATTTCCATGTCCTCTCAATTGCGGTAGACGTCGCCACATCAGCCTCTCTTACAAAGTTTTTTTCGAATATCTGAAATGACCCTACTGACGATGCAGCCGACATTTCCCGTTGTCAGACCCAGCTCCCCGGCTATCTCCTTTTCCGTAAAGCCATTCGCCCACATCCAGACAACCCGCTGCTTCTTTCTTTCGATTTTGCCAAGCTCCCTCTTAACATACGCAAAAAAGTCCGTGAGTTCGACCTGCATTTCGGGAGAAAGCGATGGTGTAGAGGACATCAGAAGTATCTCAGCTCCATGCGCCTCCCAGAATGTCGACACCCCGTCTGCTCCATATTCCGTCGCATCCCCAGCAACTTCAATGCGGAAGTTCCGCATCTGAGTCGTGAAATGGCGGTACGCGTCGTTCATGCAGTTTTTTAGGATCGTCCAGCACAAGGCATTGAAGTCGTCGATTTTCACTTCCACCGAATCACGGAAGATCGGAAGAAACTTGTCGTGTATGAATGAGTCCCTCACATGTTCGACAAAACCAGGAGGACAGTCAGGAAATTTCCGCTTGACCTGCCGTTCGATCTGATCGTATTTCGTGAGGAGATACTTGCAGACAAGCTCAAAAGCCGCCTCATCATGATGTAGTGCCCTGTCGACAAGTTCAAGGTCAAAATCAAATAGACACGACATGCTAAACCTTCCTCTTTTTGTTTCTTCTTGCATTCATGATTCTACGAACTCCTCAACGGGAGAGTAGCTCTTCGCGCACGGCGCGGGGGGCGAGGTCAAAGGTGTCCGGCTCCATCGAGTAGGACGCGCGGCCCTTCGTGAGCGAGCGAATGGCCGTCGCGTAGCCGAACATCTGCGCCATCGGGACGCGGGCATGGACGATCTGCATGTCGCCGCGCTGCTCCATGTCGAGGACGGTGCCACGACGCGCGTTGAGGTCGCCCAGCACTTCGCCCACGCTCTCCGGCGGGGTGGTGATCTCAAGCTTCATGATCGGCTCGAGGAACTCCGGCGCGGCAGCCTCGGCCGCCTCGCGGAAGCCCATCATGGCCGCCCCGCGCAGGGCGATTTCGTCCGAAACCTCGGGATCGACCAGCTCCATGCCCGTGACAGCGGCGGAGAGGTCTGTCATCGGGTAACGCGCGAGCACGCCCGTCATCACACCGTCCATGAGCGCCTGTTCGAGGCACGCGGCGAGCTTCGGGTCCGGGAGTTCGTTCAACACGTCGCGCGCGACCTTCACCTCACGACCCTTCCCGCGTTCAAGCGGCTTCACCTCCACGGTCAGCGTTACGGCGTGTCGCTTGCCGCCGAGTTCGCGGTCGAACGTGAACGCCTTCACGGCCGGCTCGGTCACGGTCTCCAAGTAGCTCACCATCGGCTTGCCGACATTCGCCGCGCACTTGAACTCGCGCTTGAGACGGTCCACAAGAATTTCAAGATGGAGTTCGCCCATGCCGGAGAGAATCGTCTGGCCGGTCTCCTCGTCCTGGCGCACCTGGCACGTGGGGTCTTCGGCCGCAAGCTCGTTCATCGCGTCCACGAGCTTGTCCTTGTCCGCCCCGCTCTTCGGCTCGATCGCGAGGAACATGACGGGCTGGGGCGCGGTGATGCGTTCGAGGTAGCAGGGCTTCATCTCGGAGCAGAGCGTGTCGCCGGTCGTCGCGTCCTTGAGGCCCACGATCGCGCCGATGTCGCCGGCGCGCAGTTCGTCCACCTCCGTGCGGTCGTCGGCGAAGAGTCGCACGATCTTCATCACGCGCTCGCGCTTGCGCGTGCGCGGGTTGAACACGTTCGCGCCCTTCTTGAGGACGCCGCCGTAGACGCGCACGAAGAAGAGGCGGCCGTAGGTGTCGGACGCAATCTTGAAGACGAGCGCGGTCAACAGCTCCTGCGGGTCGTGCTTGCGCGTGACGGGGGCCTCGGACTTGAGGTCCGTCGCCGCGACGGGCGGACGGTCCGTCGGCGCGGGAAGATAGTCAACCACCGCGTCGAGGAGCGGCTGGATGCCTTTGTCCTTAAACGCGGTGCCGCAGAGAACGGGCACGAACGCGCCGGCCACCACCTGACGGCGAATCGCACCGCGCAGTTCGTCCGCCGTGAGGTCGCCGTTCTCAAGATACGCCTCCATCACGCCTTCATCGAGGTCGGCGATCTTCTCGCACAGTTCGGCGCGCGCAAGCTCCGCCTCGTCCTTCAGCTCGGCGGGCACGTCGCCAACCGTGAAGTTCTTGCCCTCGCTCGCCTCGTCGTAGATGATCCCCTTCATTTCAAGGAGGTCCACGACGCCCTTGAAGCCATCCTCCTTGCCGATGGGCAGTTCCACGGGACACGCATTCGCCTTCAGCTTCGTGCGCAGCTCGTCCACCACGCGCGCGAAGTCCGCGCCCATGCGGTCCATCTTGTTCACGAACGCAACGCGCGGCACGCGGTAGCGGTCCGCCTGGCGCCACACCGTCTCGCTCTGCGGCTGTACGCCGCCGACCGCGCAGAACACGCACACCGCGCCGTCGAGGACGCGCAGGGAGCGCTCCACCTCCATCGTGAAGTCGACGTGTCCGGGCGTGTCGATGATGTTGACGGTACGCCCCTTCCACTCGCAGGTGATGGCGGCGGACTGGATCGTGATGCCACGCTCCTTCTCCTGCACCATGAAGTCGGTGGTGGTGTCGCCCTCGTGCACTTCGCCGGGCTTGTGGATCTTCCCGGTGTAAAAGAGGATGCGCTCGGTCGTCGTGGTCTTGCCCGCGTCGATGTGGGCGACGATGCCGATGTTGCGTACGTTGGAAAGTGGCTTGTCGTCCATAGTAGGCTACTTAATCGCGCCGAGCGCGATGATCGTGAACACCATCGTGAAGATGGCCACGGTCTCGACGATGCCGAGCGCGCCGAAATAGTTGGTGAGGCCCTGTCCCGTCTCGGCCTGCGCGTCGCACGCCGCGGCCGCCGCGCGGCCCTGGAAGAGCGCGGAGAGGCCAATGCCGAGGCCCGCGAAGATGCCGAGCAGCACGCAGGCGAATCCCGCGCCGGAGACGGACGTCTTGCCGAGCATGATGAACATGAGGATCATCCCGTACAGCGTCTGGGTGATCGGCGCGCCAACGAGGCCGAGGAGGATGAACGGCGCCGGCTTGTTCGCGGCGTAGCACTTCTTCCACGCGCCCACGGCCGCCGAGGCCGCGAAACCCGTTCCGAACGCGGAACCCGCCGCGCTCAATCCCAAGCAGGCAATCGCGCCCGCGACAATCATCGTATCCATTTTTTGTTCTCCTTTTTGATTCTTTTGTTTTAATGCTTTTTGAAAGGTGCGAAGGCATATCCCGCCCAGGAAATGCCCTTGTGGTTTGAAAATTCAAGCGTGTTGAGACGCACGGCGTGGACGAGGATCGAAAGCCCCGCCATCGCGAAGTTGAGTCCGTGCCCCACGAGCAGGATCAGCACGAGCGGCAGCCACTTGATCCAGAGCGGCAGGTCGAGCCCCACGGCCATGTCGTTGAAGTTCTGCGCCACCTTCACGGAGGCGAGCCCCACCGCGAACAGGCGCACATAGGAGATGATGTCGCCCAGGCAGCTCATGACGTTGAGCGGCAGCATACCCAACTCGATGCCGCGACTCTTCAGCTCGTTCCCCTTCAGCGTGAAACCGAACACGAGCGCGAGCGACACGCCGAGTTCCCAGTAGAGCCACGACGGGAACGACGAGAATATTCCCACGATGGAACACGTCGTCCAGTACATGAAGAACACGATGCCCGCCCAGCCGAACTGGCTGAGGCACACACGGTCGTTGATCATGGAGATGCCGCTCCAGACGCGCGCGAGGATGAGGTGTGAGGCTCCTATGGTGAAGCAGAGCAGCATCATGTTGTTGTAGCTCGGGTCCGCCAGCCACTTCACCGTGGCCCAGTCGTTCGCGAACGGCAGCCCCGCGCCGAACCAAGTATTTGAAAGGATGCCCCAGATCACAGTCGCCGAGCTGAACACGGTGAGAAGCGTGAGCCAGCTGCGCACAATCGCAGGACGGTGCCGCTTGTCGGCCACAGGCCTCGTCTTGACCCACCCCCACACCGTAAGCGCGAGGATGATCGCCCCGTAGCCGCCGTCGCCTACGAGCATCGCGAAGAAGAGCGAGAAGTAGCACATGAACGGCACCGACACGTCCGCCTCCGTGTAGCCTGGCGCGATGCCAAGTCCCTTGAATAGCGCGGCCACGGGACGGAACAGCTTCGGCGGGCGAATCAGCGTGGGGGGCGTCTCGTCCGGACGCACCTCGCGCAGCAGGATGCCCCATCCGCGCGACACCGCCTTCGCGCGCAGACGCGGCACGGAGTCCACCGGCACCCAGCCCGTCACCCAGGAGACCTCACCCTGCGTGGACAGCACGTCGCGCGCCGCCGCAAACGCCACCTGGTCCTTCAGCGCCGGATAGCGCGCTTCAATCGTAGACACGCGGGCGTTCGCCTCTGCAAGAGCCGCGCGGCACGCGGCCGCGCGCGCCTCCGCGGCCGCAAGGCGCGCCTGCGTGGCCGACAGCCTCTCGGACGGCAACGGCACCTCCGTCCATCCCTCCGGCAACTCTTCGCCGAAGAAAGCCTTCCCCTGCGGGGGATGTCCGCCGTCAACCGCAAGGCGCACCGGCACGCCCGACTTGCGCAGCGATTCCGCGAGCGCGGGGTCGAAGTCGCCGAACGGCGCGTACTTCCGCACCATCTGGCGCAGCGCCTCTGCCTCGTCCTCCGCCGCCTGGCGTTCGGCGTCCACCTTAAGAATCTCCTCGACGAGCGCCGCGCTCTTCGCGTTCTCCAGACGCGCGGCCACTTCTCCCTTCGGTGCCGGTTCGCCGACGTCACGTGCAGCTTCGCGCGCCGCCTTGGCGACAATGCGCACGGCGTGTTCCGCGTCGGCAAGCTCCTCCTTTGCGGACGCGAAGTCCGGCGAGTCCGCCGACGAGAGATCCAGGTGTACGCACCCGATGTCGCGCAGAGACTCCAGCGCCTTCACGCCCTCGCGCGCCACGCACAGGAGCGTCAGATGCTTCATTTCGACGATCATGCGGCCTCCCCTTCGCCGGGCGACCGGCTTTTCGCGATCTTGCCGCGCGTGACGGCGGCCGTCTGCTCATCGCCGATGGCGATCTTGATCACGCGGATGTTCTCCCGGCACGCGGGAATCTTCACCTTCTCAAACAGGTTGACGCGCTGCGACGTCGTGCGCAGTTCCTCGGCGATGCGACGCTTCTGCTCCTCCAACACCACGCGCTCGCTCTGAAGCGCAAGGACGCTCGTCCAAGCAGACACGGCGTCGTCCATCCACGCGGGCGTTGCCCACAGGTCAATCGATTTCACGTCAGTGTCGATACCGTCAAACACGGGAATCTCGACGCCGGCGACATTCGCCTGCGACGTGCGGATGTTCTTCACCGTGACCAAACCCTCCAGCTCCTCGCCACCCGTCGCGAACAGCGCAACCCAGCCGTCCAGATGCGCCCGCACCTCCCGCTCGCGGGCCGACACGGCGTCCGCCTTCGCAACGATTCCCGCGATTTCGCCCTGAAGCTGCTGCTTTTTCAACTGCAGCATGGGCAGAAAGCGCTGGAACCGCTTGAGCGCGTCCGTCTGAGCCTTCAGCTCCGTCTTTGTCAGTTTGATCTTAGCCATCGCTAGTACACCGTTGGAAATAGGAGTAGTATACCCTTTTTACGGCGGGAAATCAAGTTTACGACTTGAATTAAACGCACTCTTTTGAGTGGTGGAGATAAGGGGAGTCGAACCCCTGACCTTCTCAATGCCATTGAGACGCTCTACCAACTGAGCTATATCCCCGTGGTGAAAACGGCGAATAGTATACCGAATCCCCGCGCCGGATGCAAGCCGCAAATTCAGATTTTTTGGGCGTGGTCACGACCGATGTACTCGCAGGGCGCCTTTGACGCGCAGAGGCCGCAGATGAAACGTATGCCGTACCAGACATGCGAAAGAAAAACGCCTAGCGCCGTCAGAAGCCACATCAGCGGGTGCGTGGAGAATGCCGTAAGGAGCGTCAGCAGCAGGTAGGCCCCGATCGGCACCACGAGAAAAGCCATCTGCAGCACGGCCGCCCACGAACCAGGCACCGTTGAGATGCAGGCCACCGGCAACCACGCGATGAGATACGCGACGAACGCACTGGGGACGAAATAACTCGCGTGAAGCGAATTGGAAGGATAGCGCTTGCAGAAGTAGCCACGGTGGAATGCATAGCGCCCCAGCTGACGGAGGTGCGGCGCAAATAGCGCACGGCGGTGGTGGTACACAACGATCCAAGGATCGTACACGATGCGTTTGCCGGAATCGATCACGTCCTTGCAAAGGAGCGTGTCCTCACCCGGCCAGAAGTCAGTGCGGTAGCCACCGAAGGAATCAAGCAGCGATTTCCTGACGAAAAGGTTGCAGCTTGGATAGTCGTCCACGTCACGCCGCACGCCGCCAGCTTTGTAGCGGTAGCGGTAGTTTCCGGAAACGAGAAGGTTTTCATAGACGCGCCCGCCTGCCTGGGCGAGGAATCCGTCCCCCGGCGGCGTCACGCCCGGACCGCCCACCGCGCCGATAGTCGGTTCGCTGAAGTACTTCACCGCGTTTTCAAGCCACCGCGCTTCTGGATAGGCGTCGTCGTCGATGAACGCCACCACGTCGCCCTTCGCGGCGGCTATGCCGGCGTTGCGTTTCTCCGCCGGACGCACCTTGCCCGTGGGGATGATGGAGAGTTGGAAGTTGTAAGTTGTAAGTGAAGAGTCGGATGGTAGTGGTTGGTCAGGAAGAACTATCACTTCGAAGTCGCGGTAGGTCTGCTCGGCAAGGCCCTTGAGGCATTCGTCGAGCATCCACGATCCGGCGGGACACGCGATGACCACGCTCACGAACGGATTCCTCTCCAGCGGCGGCGGCACCTCCACCTTGGCGTAGTAGTGCAGAATCCGCAGGCGGTAGAACACGGCAAGCGTGTCCGTCATCATCTCGCGGACAGTACGCGGCTTCAACGCGCCGAACTTCTGTCCGAAGCGGATCTCCACCGGTGCCTCGCTCACCTTCGCGCCGCGCTCGTAGGCGATGGACAGCAACTCTAGGTCGAACGCATACGTCTTCACGAGCATTCGGTCGAGTGCGTCACCGAGCACCTTGCGGCGGAAGAGCTTCATGCCTGTCTGCGTGTCGGTGACGGGCAGTCCCACCACGAGGCGCACGAGTCCGAAGTAGATGGCGCTCGCAAGTCGACGGTGCCACGGATACTGCACGGACGACTCCGGATGCCGCTTAGACCCGATGACGATGTCGGACCCGTTCTTCGCCATCGAGTCGAAGAACTTGGGCAGCATCTTCGGAGCGATATCCAAGTCGCCGTCAAGCAGTAGCACGTAACTGCCCGTCGACGCCCGGAAGCCGGCCTTGAGCGCACTGCCCTTGCCGGCGTTCTTCGCGATCAGCACCGGACGACAAGCCGCGCGCGAGGCGTGGCGCGAGGTGAAGGTCTCCGCATACGCGCGTATCGCCTCCGCGCTTGCATCCGCGCTGCCGTCGTCCACCGGCACGAGCTCGTAGCGGAAACCGCCAGAGTCTAGGCAGGAGGCAACGGATTCCAGATTCTCGGCGATGGACGAACCTAGGTTGTAGACGGGCAGAATGACGCTAAGAAGCTCCCCTTCAAGGATCTTCCGCGCGTTCGACCAGTCCAACGAGTTCGCCATGAGTTTTCCAGAGCCGGAACCCTTACCTCCAAGTAGCCGTATGCACGATGCGGTCCGTTACTTGAGCATAAGCGCCGTGAGGAGCTTCGTGAAGCGCGCGGGATCGGGAATCGCCGAGCCCTCCGCGATGAGTGCCTGATCGTAAAGCAACTCCACGGCGTCCTTCAGCTCGTCGCCGGAGAGGCCCTTCATCTTCGCGACGAGCGGGTGCGAGGCGTTGACCTCAAGCGTGCGTTTCTCGTGCGGCACCTCCTGGTTCATCGCCCGCATCATGCGCTCCATCGAGGCGGAGAGCGCGTTCGCGCCGGCCACGAGACAGCACGGGCTGTCCGCGAGGCGCGTCGACACGCGCACGTCGGCCACCTGGTCCTTCAGCTGCTCCTTCACTGCGTCGAGGAACGGCTTGAGGTCGGCGGACGCCTTTTCGTTCGCCTCCTTCTCTTCCTTCTGTTCCTTTTCGCTGCCGAACTGCACGTCGCCCTTCGCGATGTCCACGAGCTTCTTGCCCTCGTATTCGCGGAAGGAATCGACCAGCCACTCGTCCACGGGATCGACGAAGAACAGCACGTCGCAGCCGTGCTTGAGCGCCTGTTCGAGCTGCGGCGAATGGCGCGCGTCCTCAATGCGGTCGGCGGAGAGATAGTAGATGTCCTTCTGGTCCTTCGGCATCGCCTTCACGTATTCGTCGAGCGAGATTAGCTTGCCGGCCTCGGTCTTCGCGCTCGGGTAGAGGACGAGCTTCTTGATACGGTCGGCGTTCTCCCAGTCGGTGTGGATGCCTTCCTTGAGGACGCGGCCGAACGTCGTCCAGAACTTAAGGTAGGTCTCGGCGCGCTTCTCCTTCATCTCCTGAAGAGTGGAAAGAATCTTGGACGTGACGGCCTGCTTGATCTTGCGGATCACGGCGTCGTCCTGGAGCATCTCGCGCGAGACATTGAGGGGAAGGTCGGAAGAATCCACCACGCCCTTCGTGAAGCGGAGATACTCAGGGAGGAGCATCTCGAAGTCATTGCCGATGAAGACGTTGCGCACGTAGAGCGAGAGGCCGTGCTTCGTCTGGGGCATGTAGATGTCCATGCCTGCCTTCTCCGGCAGGAAGAGAAGCGCCTTGAACTCCACCTGTCCTTCGCCGGAGAAGTGGATTGTCTCGAGCGGAGCCGTGTAGTCGTGCGTGAGGTGCTTGTAGAATTCGTCGTATTCCTCCTTCTTGACGTCCTTCTTCGGACGTTTCCAGAGGGCGACCATCGTGTTGAGGGGCTTCGGCTCCTCGGGCTTCTTCTCCTCCTCGCCCTCTTTCTTCTCCTCCTTCTTTTCAGGGAGGCCCTTGAAGAAGATCGGATAGGCGATGAAGTCGGAGTAGTTCTTAACGAGCTCGCGCACGCGCCACTCGTCGAGATATTCGGCGAAATCGTCGCGAAGATGGAGCATCACGCTCGTGCCGTAGTCGTCGCGCACGCCGTCCTCCACGGTGTATGCGCCCGTGCCGTCGCTCTCCCACTGGTAGGCGGCGTCGCCGCCGCGCTTCTTGGAGACCACGCGCACTTTGTCCGCCACCATGAACGCTGCGTAGAAGCCCACGCCGAACTGTCCGATCAGCTCTGGCAGGTTGGCGCCGCCCTTCTCCTTAAGCGCCGCACGGAACGCCTTCGTGCCGGAAGAGGCGATGGTGCCGAGGTTCTTCTCGAGGTCGTCTGCGTCCATGCCCGCACCGTTGTCGGAGATCATGAGCGTCTTGGAGTCCTTGTCCGCCACTATGTCGATACGCCACGTGGGGTTGTCCGCGACGAGTTCCTTCTGGGTGAGCCCGAGGTACTTGGCTCGGTCGATGGCGTCGGACGCGTTTGATATAAGCTCGCGGAGGAATATTTCCTTCTTCGAGTAGAGTGAATTCACGACAAGGTCGAGCATTTCCTTGATCTCGGCCTTGAACAGATGGTTCTTCTTTTCCATTTCTATCCTTCTTTCTTCAAACTAGTTATAAATTCCAGCCACAAAGATCACAAAGTACACATAGCTCAGAACCTTTTCTTCTGATAGTTTCCATTTCTTTGTGGTCTTTGTGTCCTTTGTGGCTAAAAATCTCCATGGCGCCACGCGGCGAATAAGCCAGATTCTGTTCACCGCCTTGCGGCGGCTCCGGTCATTCATCTACGCAATCAACCCGGGATTTCACCGCACCTCCGTGTCGGAACCGGATTCCGACCCCTGGAGGGCGAACCGGACGGGCCGCCCGTTCAATCCCCTATTTGATCTTGCTCCGAGGGGGGCTTGCCATGCGGACGGGACTCTCGTCCCGTCCCGGTGGTCTCTTGCACCGCCTTTTCACCCTTACCGCCTTGCGGCGGCGGTCTGTTTTCTGTGGCGCTTTCCATCTGCGGCGATTGCCGCCGCATTCCCGGCTTTGACGGCCGGGCCCTCTGCCCTGCGGAGTCCGGACTTTCCTCACCCTTTCGGGCGCGACCGGTCACACGCGCGGAGCCATGGAGAAAATTGTCAAAGATCGCGGTAGAGGATGCGGCCGCACATCGTGCAGACCACCGGTCCCTGGACCGTTCCGCCGGATTCGATGATCTTCGCGTTGCGGTCCACGCTCTGTCCCACGAACGGAGGCTGCTTCATGTGGCAGCCATCGCACACGTCGTCGGAGTTGAGCAGCGCGACAGCGGGCCAGCGGCGCGTGCGCAGGCGCTCGTAGTAGAGGAGCGTGCGGGGATCCGCGTCGGAGACGGCCTTAGACCGCTCGGCGCGCTCCTGCTGCAGACGGGCGAGCTCGGCGTTCACCTCGGCAAGACGAGCGTCCAGATCGGCCACAAGACCGTCCACCCCGCCCTGCTCGGCGTCCACCTTCTCCTGCGCGACCGCGACGTTCTTCTCGAATGTCGGAGTTTCCTCCTCCAGTGCAAGCGCGCGGTTCTCGGCCGTCTCGGCCTCGCGCTCCAGCCCCTCGATCTGCATGATCGACTGCTGCATTTCCTTGTTGGACTTGATAGACGTCTGCGCGAGCTTGAGCGTCTGTACCTTCGCGCGGATTTCCTCCGCTTCGGCCTCTTCCTTGCGAATCATGCCGCGATGAGCCTCGAGGTGGTTCTTCGCGAATTCGAGGGCGGCGTTCACCCCCGCAAGCCGGGCCTGTTCCTGCGCCTTGCGCTGCGGAATATCCCGTGCCTCGCGCTCCAGGTCGCGGATCTGACCGTCCGTGTCCTGAAGTTCAATCAACGGTTGTATCACATTCACCGTAGTGTTCCTTCCTGGTCTTGTCAAAAAACAGATTGCGTATTTTACCGAATCCGCCGCAATCCGTCAATCCCCCACCGCGGCTTTTGCTTTCACCGCCGCAGGGGATGTTCGTGAGCCCTACGCCATCTGCTTGAGGAAGCGGAGGTCGTTCTCGTAGAGCCAGCGGATGTCGGGGATTCCGTACTTGATCATCGCGATTCGCTCCACGCCGAAGCCGAACGCATAGCCGCTCACCGTATCGGGATCCCAGCCGACGTGTCGGAACACGCGCGGATCGACCATGCCAGCGCCGGCGATCTCGATCCAGCCGGACTGCTTGCACACAGCGCAGCCCTTGCCCTTGCAGACGTGGCAGGTGAAGTCCACTTCCACGGACGGCTCGGTGAACGGGAAGAAATGCGGACGGAACCGCACCCCCGCGCCGTTGCCCATCATCTCGTTCGCGAAGTAGGCGAGCACGCTCTTGAGGTCCGCGAGCGAGACGGGCTTCGTATCGACGTAGAGTCCCTCGATCTGGTGGAAGTTCGCGCTGTGCGTCGCGTCCGTCGTGTCGCGCCGGTAGGTGCGCCCCGGACAGATCACGCGCACGGGCGGCTGCTTCGCGGCGAGCATCGTGCGAATCTGCACGGGCGAGGTCTGCGTGCGCAGAAGCTGGTCGTCCGTGAGCCAGAACGTGTCGCTGCGGTCCTGCGACGGATGGTGCGGCGGCGTGTTGAGCGCCGTGAAGTTGTTGAACGGCGTCTCGATGTCGGGGCCGTCCGCCACCGTGAAGCCGAGCTTCCCGAAGATGCGCGCCGCGTCCGCGATCACGCGGCTGAGCGGATGCTCCACGCCGGGCTCGCCCCAGCGTCCGGGCAGCGTGGCGTCCACGGACTCCGCCGGACCCGACGCGCGCGCGCCCGCGCCCTTCGCGGCGAGGGCCGCCTCCACTTCCGCGCGCCAGGCCTGCACGGCCTTGCCGAACGCGGGACGCTCCTCCTTCGGCACGTCCTTCATGCCCTTGATGAGCGCGGGAATAGATCCGTTGCGTCCCACGTACTTGACGCGCAGTTTCTCGATGGCATCGGCGTCGGCCGCTGCCGCGATCTCCGCGAGCGACGCCGCCTTGCCCTGTTCTAGTTCTTCTAGTGTCATTTTGTCTCTTTTCCGGTAACGGGTTTGCCAGCCTCGGGTGCCGCCTTGCCGGCGTCGCAAGCGGGCTTTTCTGCCGTGCATTCAGTCTTTTCGGCGGCGCACGGCTGGCCCTTGCAGCAGAACGGCCACACCTTGAGCTTCCAGCACACGCCAAGTGCGATGCCGACGACGAAGACGAGCGTCAGCAGCAGCTTCCACCAGCCGCCCTTCGCATACGGGTCACGCGCAACGGCCGCGCCCATCGGGAGCTTCGCGGGACGCGTGAACGTGCGCGCAAGGCCCATAGAGAAGTAGAGCGGACGGTTCACGGCCCAGCCGCAGGCGTTGAGGATCGCGCCCAAATCGCGTGCGCGCAGCTTGAACCACGCGAGGATCACGCTCGGCAGCGACACGATGAGGATTATCGCGGCGATGCCGGCCGCGATCTTCCACGGCGGCAATCCCGCGATGAGTCCCACCAGTGCCGCACATGCCGCGCCGGCCATGCCAACGCCCACGCCGAGAGCCGCCACGGAGCTCGCGATCGCCGCACCGTTCGGGGCGGGAGCCGGCTGTGCGGGCGGAGGCGTCGCCGCAGCCGCCGCTGTGGCGTCGACTTGCGTACCCACCTTGGCAACGGCCGCGTCCTGCTTCGAGGAGAGGAACTTCTTGCACTGTTCGGCGATCGTGTTGCCGATCTTCGCCCACGGCGCCCAGAACGCCTCCTTCAGCGAAACCTGCGACTCGACGACCTTCGCGATCACCGCGTCCCAGTCGTTGCCATCGCAATCGTAGAAGATGCCGTTGCGTCCCGCGTAGAGCGGTGCCGTGCGTCCGGCCGTGATCACCGCGCAAACCTCGCGCGTCTCGCCCGTTGCCTTGCGCGTGAGCTTCGCGTAGAGGAGACAGCACTTCGACTTCTCGGCGAGCGCGGCGTGCGCGCCCTCGTCCGCCACGTGGAAGCAGAGGTTGCATGCGCGGCCGTCGATGTAGAGCGTACCGGTGCGGAACACGCTGTCGCTCTCGGAATCGTAGAGGTTCGCCTGGTTCACGTAGTTGCAGAGCCACGTGACGAGGTTCACCGCGTAGCGCAGCGCGCGCGTGCAGTCCACGAGGCGCCCGTACTCGTCCGCGAGCGCGAGGTCCTTCTGGATGAGGTCGTTGACCTTCGCCTGCATCGCGCCGCCCTTCGTAAACTCCGCAAGCTTCTCTTCGCCCACGCCCTCCACGGCCAAGCCGGCCTTCGCACCGAGCCACGCCGCGTACGGGGCGAACTTCGCCTTAACGGCGGCCCAGTCGTCGCGCGAGAGCGACTCTGCTTTCTCCACGCCAAGCGCCGGCGCCACGGCCGCCTGCGCGAACGCGCGGAACTTGCCGAGCCACAGCGGATGCACGCCCTGCGTGAGCGGCAGCACGGGATCGGGCTCGTTCGTGACGAGCGGAAGATCTTCCGGCACCGTGAAGAACTCGTCGATCTTCGCCTCCACTTCCTGCAGTGCGGCGTAGCCAGCGGGCGTGCCGTCGCCGATCACCGCAGCGTCCGCGCCCGCCGCCTTCCACGCGAGGTACGCGGCGGCGTCCGCGAAGAACGCATCCGCCTTCGCCTGGTCCGCGCCCATGTCGCCGCCGCGGTCCGGCACGCCGCCTTCGCAAGCGACGATCGCAGCGATCGCATCCGAGACCGCCGCATCGGACGTGGACTTCGGCGTGACGATTCCGTCGCCGTTGAGCGGCTGGGCGTTGAAGACGTCCGTCGTGCCTGTCACGTCCGCCAGCGTGATCTCCGTGGCGTCCGCCTTGCCCGCACGCAGGAGGATGTTCTTGAACGACTTGAGGAGCGCCTTGCCCTCGTCTGTCGAGTCATCAATGTCCGAAAGCGCGATTGAATCCTTGCGCGCAAAGAGGAACTCGAGGTTCTTGAAACGCGCGCGCATCCACTCCACGGCAGCGCGCACCTCTGGCACGCGGATGCGGCCGTCGCCGTCAGTGTCCAGCAGTTTCAGCGTGGCGGGATCGAAGCGCAGACCGTCCGTCGACGCCGCGAGCACGGTCCAGAGCTTCTGGTCAAGCTCCTTAAGCGCCGCGAGGTCTTCGCCGTTCTCGAGCTTGACCTGCACGCAGCGCGCGGACTTGAAGAATTTCCATTTGTACATTGTCGGTTCCTCTTAGGATTTCCTTTGGGTGAAATGACGCCGTTATTTTACCACAGTACCCCGCCCAAAACAAGCATTCATGACAGTGATTCATGACGGCTTGACGCGGGGCGGGGAGTTGGGGTATACTATTCGGCGTCCAAGACTGAAAAGCCATGCGATGGGGGGCACCACCTCGGGTGCCGCTTACGCTGGCTTTTTCTTTTTTCCGGGAAAGCCCCGGCAAGGAGAGGAGAACGAAAGATGTTGAAGATAAATGGCGAGGAGAAAGAGGCTGCGGGCCAGACGGTCGCGGCTTATCTGGCGTCGGCCGGCTTCGACGCCGCACGCGTCGTGGTGGAGCTGAACGAGACGATCGTGCCGAAGGCCCGCTACGCCGAGACGACGCTGCGCGACGGAGACCAGGTGGAAATCGTCTGTTTCATGGGAGGCGGCTGAGATGTCGCTCGACCGCGAAACATTCCGCTCCGCGCTCGTTGCGCGACACGGCGCCGCGCGCCAGG
This sequence comes from uncultured bacterium, assembly GCA_902802945.1. Taxonomy (GTDB): domain Bacteria; phylum Verrucomicrobiota; class Kiritimatiellia; order RFP12; family UBA1067; genus RUG572. The sequence continues at coordinate 49,025 of CADCOC010000035.1, forward strand.
CGAAGTTCGAGGCCGCGCGCGTGGCGGTGTGCGGACTCGGCGGACTCGGCTCCAACGTGTCCATCGCCCTCGCGCGCGCGGGCGTGGGACACCTCCATCTCTTCGACTTCGACCGCGTGGAGCCCTCCAACCTCAACCGCCAGCAGTACGCGGCCGCGCAGGTTGGTCTATCCAAGGCCGAAGCCCTCCGCGCGAACCTCGCCGCGATCAACCCCTTCTGCGACGTCACAGCCGAGCCGGTGCGCATCACGCCGGAGAACCTCGCCGCGCTTCTCGCAAATGACGACATCATCTGCGAGGCGTTCGACCGCGCCGAGGCGAAGGCCATGCTCGTCTCGGGCGTGCTGGAGGCGTTTCCGGAAAAGCCGGTCGTCGCCGCGTCCGGAATGTCCGGCCTCGCCTCCGCGAACGCCATCACGACCCGTCGCGTCGCGAAACGCCTCTACCTCTGCGGCGACGGCACGACGGACGTCGACGACAACCTCGGCCTCTACGGCGCACGCGTGCTCGTGTGCGCAGCCCACCAGGCCACCATGATCCTGCGCCTCATCGACGGCACGGACGAACCTTGAAAGGAAAACGAAATGGCAAACGAAACTGACACATTCACACTCGGCGGAAAGACCTTCACATCCCGCTTTATCCTCGGCTCGGGTAAATACTCGCTCGACCTCATCCGCGCGGCGGTCGAACACGCAGGCGCGCAGATCATCACGCTCTCCGTGCGCCGCGCGAACACGCAGGAGAAGGAGAACATCCTCGACTACATTCCCAAGGGCGTCACGCTCCTCCCGAACACCTCCGGCGCGCGCGACGCGAAGGAGGCCGTGCGCATCGCGCGCCTCGCCCGCGAGCTCGGCTGCGGCGAATTCGTGAAGATCGAGATCATGCGCGATACGAAATACCTCCTTCCCGACAACCTGGAGACGATCAAGGCCACCGAGCAGCTCGCCGCCGAGGGTTTCACCGTGCTCCCGTACATGTACCCCGATCTCAACGTGGCACGCGACCTCGTGAAGGCAGGCGCCGCCGCCGTCATGCCGCTCGGCGCGCCCATCGGGTCAAATAAGGGACTCGCCACCGCGGACTTCATCCAGATCCTCATCGACGAAATCGAGTTGCCGATCATCGTGGACGCCGGCATCGGCGCGCCAAGCCAGGCCTGCCGTGCAATGGAGATGGGCGCCGCCGCCATCATGGCGAACACGGCCCTCGCCACCTCCGGCGACGTACCGCGCATGGCCCGCGCGTTCCGTCTCGCGATCGAGGCCGGACACGACGCCTACCGCGCCGGACTCGGACGCGTCCTCGCGCGCGGCGCCGCCGCCTCCGACCCGCTCACCGGCTTCCTTCGCTGAGGAAACGAACATGAACGACCCCAAACGCCGCGACCTGATCTTTGACGCGGACGGACTCTCCCCCGCCGCCCTCGCGCGCAAGCACCAGCTTGAGCGCGACCCGTCGTGTCGGACCGACCCGATGGCGTACCTGCCCGGCATGGAGGTGATCGACTCCGACCTCAAGGACCGCGTGCGCGCGGCAATGGCGGCGTACGATCCGTCCCGCTACACGACGGCGGACGCGCGCCGTGCCCTCGAGCACGAACGCTGTTCCGTGGAGGATTTCCAGGCGCTTCTCTCCCCCGCCGCCGCGCCCTTCCTCGAACGCATGGCCGAACGCGCCCGCGCCGAGACTGTCCGACACTTCGGCAACACGGTGTACATCTTCACGCCCCTCTACATCGCGAACCACTGCGAGAACTACTGCGTCTACTGCGGCTTCAACTGCTACAACCCCATCCGCCGCATGAAGCTCGACAAGGGACAGATCGAGCGCGAGATGGAGATCATCGCGAAGTCCGGCATGGAAGAGATTCTCCTCCTCACCGGCGAGAGCCGCAGCGTGAGCGGCGTGGAGTACATCGGCGATGCCTGCGAGCTCGCGCGGAAGTACTTCCGCCTCGTGGGGCTTGAGGTGTACCCGATGAACACCGACGAATACCGCTATCTGCGCGAACGCGGCGCCGACTACGTGACCGTGTTCCAGGAGACGTACGACGTGGAGCAGTACGAGAAGCTCCACCTCCAAGGACACAAGCGCGTGTGGCCGTACCGCTTCGACGCGCAGGAGCGCGCCCTGCGGGGCGGGATGCGCGGCGTCGCGTTCTCGGCGCTACTCGGACTCTCCGACTTTCGCAAGGACGCCCTTGCAACGGCGCTCCACGCCTGCTGGCTCCAACGGAAATACCCGGAGGCGGAGATCAGCCTCTCGTGTCCGCGCCTCCGCCCCATCACGAACCACGCGGACGTCCGTCCCGGCGAGATCGGCGAGCGCGAGCTCTGCCAGGTGCTCTGCGCCTACCGTATCTTCCTGCCCTTCGCGGGCATCACCGTGTCCTCGCGCGAAAGCGCCTCCTTCCGCAACGGCATCACGAAGATTGCAGCGACGAAAGTCTCCGCCGGCGTCTCCACCGGCATCGGCGACCACGCCTCGAAATATGGCGAAAAATCCACTTCTGAAAAAGAAGGCGACGAACAGTTCGAGATCAGCGACGCGCGCAGCCTCGCGAAAATGTACGCCGACCTCGCGGGCGAGGGACTCCAGCCCGTCCTAAACGACTACGTCTACGTGTAAGCCGCCCCGTCGCGTTTTCCGTTTCACTTGGTCTTTGGAAGCGCGATGGATGGATTCTTGAGGTCCGTCCAGAGCGTACCCTCGCCGGAGTGCAGCACGCGAATAGAGAGATCGGGAGAAAGCGATTCCACGAACTTGAGGTCCGCAAGCGACGACGGGGAGGCGAATACTTCGGCTCTGCGCTTCGCGCCGAGCGCCTTCTCGTTCTCCACAAGGAACATTGCCTTCGCCTCCGCCTCGCCCTGCGTACGCACGATGTCAGCCTTAATCTGCGCGGACTTGAGATTTATCTCCGCCACCTTCAGCTGGGCGTCCGCGCCGATGCCTGCGACCTCCTTGTCCCTTTCCGCGGCGATTGTGGCGACGATCTTCTTCGTCTCCTGTTCCGTTTCGCGCTTGAACTGGTCCACCATCGCAAGCTGCGTGTTGAGGAGCGCCTGTTTCTTCGCCGTCTCCTGCTGCGTCTTGTTGGTTAGGTCACGCTCCTTCGCGACGCTCGTCTCCTGAATCGGCTTGAGGATGTCCGCCGGCACCTCAACGTGGCGCACAATGGCGTTTCTGACGAGTATCTTCTTATCGCCGAGAATCTTCACCAACTCGTCCGTCATCTCCTTCTGGAACTTCTGACGTCCATCGCCGTCGATGAACTCGCGCGCCTTGTAGCCCGAACCCTTCATGCGCGAGACGGAGAGAATCTGCGGAAGGATGATCTTCGAGACCACTGCCGGAAGGTCGCCGTACAGCATGTAGATACGAGAGATGTTCTCAGGCAGCAGCTCGAACTCCACAGTCATGTCGAGCATGATCGCGAAGCCATCCGAAGACGGGAACTGAACGAACTGGTTCATTCCGAACGCCACCGAATCGCTCGTCTGCACCGGCGGCTTCGCCGCAGCCGGTATCGGTGCGCCATAGCCATGCTGCCGCCCTCCTTGTTGTTGTACGCTTGCTGTTTTCCTGGGGGCTACCTTCTTACGCGCAGCCGACGAACCGACTGGTGACTGCGATAAGTTCATCTGCGCCTCCTGCGCATTCAGTATTCCGAGATCGGCATTCGCGTTCATGTAGTCGGCCCGCTTCGCGATCTGGGAGGAGAGCGTGTTCTGCTGCAGCTCGGCGAGGCCGTTCGCGCTTGTCGATTGCGCCTTGGTGAGAACGACCGTACCGCTCTTGCCGACGATGGACACCTGGTTCATGCCGATTTCCACCACGTCGACCTGATACGCACGCGTGTTCACGTAGTAGAGCCCTGGTTGGAGAATTTTCTCAAAGACGCCCTTCTCGCCCGGCCCCGCGAACTTGCCCTCAGGGGCTGGCTTGCCCGTGAGCGAAGTCACCACGCCCGCATAGCCGATCGGGATGTTGATCGCGTCCTTCACCTCGATCTCGTATCCCTCAGGGTTGAGTCGGTACGTGCCCGGCCCCAGCACGCGGCGCCACACGCCCTTGTAATCGTCGTCAGGCGCGATGATCTCACCGGGAGGGAGTTCCTTTCCGGTCTTGGACGTAACGATGCCGACCTTGCCGGCGGGGATGGTCGTGGCCGACACGATTGTCCAGTCGTTGTTGATCGGATTCAAGAAGTGGCGTCCCTCCGCGAGCGGAACACGCTGCACGCCCTTCTCGCCCGGTTCTGCGAGGATGCGTCCGGGCGGAAGCTCCTTGCCGGTCTTCGTCGTCACTATCGCCATTTGCCCTTCAGGCACGTACACGCGGCATGTCGTCCATACGAAACCGAATGCCAGAACCACGACGGCGATTGCCGCCCCTGCGATAACTGCGATGGGATTCCTCATTTCGCACCTCCCTTCCCCTGCTGTTGCACGCTTGCCGGTTTTGCTCCGCCGCCGACATTCGACGGCCGACGATTGACGCCCCTAATCGGCAAGCCGAATATCTCGCCCGGCGAATCGCCGGTCACGACATCCCTCACCCGCGGCGCGGCCTTCTCATAGAGCTTCGCGCGCACGTAGTCGGCGTCGCCGCCGTAAGCGGCGACCTCCTGCTTGAGCACGTCCGCCGCGGCCTTAGTCTGCGTCTCCACGACCTTGCGCTCAGCCTCGGCGACGGTCAGCTTCGCGGTGGCGTCCGCCTGTGCCGCCTTTAGTTCGCGTTCGGCGACCTCAAGCTTCGCCTCGGCGGCTATCACCTGCTCGGCGCTGCGCTGCTCGGCGGATATCTTCGCCTGAATCGACTCCGTCTCGGCGGCGACGCGCGCGCTGTTCTGCTCCGCGAGAGACTTCTGCCTCTCAAGCTCGGCCTGCGACTTCGCCTGGACGATCTGCTGCTCGATCTTGAGTCCTTCCTGCACCGCGAGTTCGCGGGCGCGTATGATGGACGCAACCTCCTGCGGCGCGAAGATGTCGCGTATCAGCACTGAGTTGAGCGACACTCCCCACGGCTTGCAGACATCCCGTAGGTACTTCTCCAGCGAGTTCTGGAACGCCTGGCGCGATTCGCCCACGATGAACTCCGTCGCGCTCTTCTTCGAACCCTCGATGCGCGAGAACCCGCGTGCGGCGGGCAGGACGATCTTCTGGAGGATGTCGTCCATATCGCCCACCTCGTGCGAAAGCATCGCCACCTTGTCGATCTCCAGGTTGAACTCAAGCGTGCCTTCGGCGTTCACGGTGAAGCCGTCAAGCGTGAGGAACGATATCGCGTCCGCGCCGCTCAGTTCGAAGCGCTGGCTCTGGATGTTCACGATCGAGACGGAATAGACGAACGGATTGAGCCTGTGCGTGCCCTCTTTCAGAATGCGAGGCGAAACCCCCTTCGCCCCGGGCTTTATGAGGAAGCCCGTGCCAGTGGCAGCGTCCTTCGCGCCGCCGGGCGCGAGTATGTCGTCACCCGTCAGTTCCGTCACCACGCCCACGTACCCCGGCTTGATCGTGATGTCGTCGTAGAGCTTCACTTCGTAGGCGTACGGATTGATGCGGTGCTTGCCCGTACCCAGTACGTCGCGCAGGATGCCGCGCGTACCTTCCTTGGCCAGAATCTCGCCCTCCGGGAGGTCCTTCCCGAACTTGCGCACGAGTACGCCGAACTTCCCGGCGGGGATGTCAACTGTCTTCGCGTAGCGCCACTCCCACGTCCAGGGGTTGCGGAAATGGCGTCCTTCGGGAAGCACTTCCTCCTGGATACCCTTGTACTCCGGGCCCAGCGCGAGAATCGCCTCTGGCGGGAGGTTCTTTCCCGTCTTCTTGTACAGAATCGCGATACGGCCGTTTTCCGGCTCTATCCGCCACCCGTACCATACCCACAGCGAGAACAGGGCGAGCAACGCCGCCGCTACCGCCGCAATAGGTCCTTTTAACTGCATAGACATTCTCCTTGTTGCGTTGACGCGGATATTATACCACATCCGAATTGTGGCGTGGAGATGGCGACATGCGAGGGGGAAACATTTTCCGCGGATGGTGGAGAAGAAGAGATTCGAACTCTCGACCCCCACGTTGCGAACGTGATGCTCTACCAACTGAGCTACTTCCCCGTGGCGGAAAACGGCGTATAGTATACCAAACCCCCGCCGACTGCGCAAGGGGGCATTTCAGAAAAAAACTGTGCGACAATGCCTTGGGTGCGATTGCCGATTGTTGATCTGATTCACCCCGAGTACTCGCGTCTCGTCACCGAGGCTTTCATGCAAAACGTCCAAAGCGATTAGAACACGGCGATTTCTGAAAGGCCAACGTGGCATCCGCCCTTGTTCACCTTCTCCACCGTGAACATCACCCAGCGGACGGTCTTCGGCGGAAACTCGAACGCCACACCCTTCTTCGCATCGTCCGGCAACGCGCCCGTGCGGATCGCCGTGCCGTCGCTGAACACGAGAAGTCCGTCTTCGATGCGCACGATGTCGTTCGGACGGTCGAAGAGCCACACGCTGCGAATCGTCTGCGGCTTGTCCCAGTCGAGTCGGATGAACGCCGTGCAGGTCTCGTTCTTTGCAGCCCACTCGGCGGAGATGTCGTTGGGATAGCCGCCGATCACGCCGTCAACGGCGCCGGTTCCGCTGTAGTTGGGGAAGTCCGAGCTTGTGCGCACCTTCGCCTTTCGCGCAAGGTTCTGCGGGGAGAGAAGCGGATTCGGCGCGGGCGCGGCGGCGGTGCGCTTCTCGTCGGGCTTCACGAGGCGAAACTCCTGCAGACACATTCCATAGCGGCTGCCAAATGGTATGGACTTCAGGTTGGCGTCCTTCCGCTTCCACCAGTTCGCCGCGTAGCAGAGCCACATCGTGCGGCCGTCCTTCCCGTCGATGAACTTGGACGGGATGTTCACGAAATACGCCTGTTCACCGAAGTCCCGCATGTACGTGACGAGCCGCCACGGTCCGGTAATTTCATTCGCCTCCAGGATATACGTGTTGTACTTCGAGATCGTCGTGCGTCCGTCCGTCACGCACATCAAAAACTTCCGAAGCGCGGGATTGTACGTGGCCGCGACGCGGCCCATGCGGTCGCGCCATTCAAGGAGCGGCTTCATCTTCGCGAAGTCGCGCGTCCACTGCGCCTTGCCGTCTGCGCTGCGTCCCGCGAAGAACTCGTACTTTGAGGCGTCGTTCATGTTCGCGATGGACGGCGTGACACGGATGAGGTATGTCTGGTCGGAGTTGATCCAGCTGTTGTAGGCGTAGCGACGGTTCTTTCCGTCGCTCGACCCCTGCACGACAAGATACGCCTTGCCGTCCGGCGAATGCTCCATGTTCTGGCCGAAATCGACAAAGCACGGACACCCGATCCTCACCGGCTCTCCATGTAGCCCATTCTCCCCGAACAGCGGCTTCTCCGGCGTACACGGCGTCTGCGTCCACGTCTTGCCGTAGTCCGTGGACCAGCGGAAGCCTACGAACGGGCCGAGAACCGGCCAGGGAAGTTCGCCGGTCTTCGCGTTGTACCCGCCGTGGGGATTCAGACAGTACGTGCCGTAGTACCACACGCCATTGTGGACAAGGCTGCCGCAGGGATAGCGTCCCCTGTACGGACGCGCATCACCAACAAACACGCCGGCAGATGCGATTTTCAAGTTCATCGGATCATCGCCGACGATCTTCGCGTGGCCCGTCGTCGCATCGCGGCCTTTCCACGACCCACTACGCAGGCGTTCTTCCCTACCATCGGGTAGAGTCCACTCCACGCTGCCGTCCGTCCACGGCGAGTACATGTCGCCGTCCGACGCCCACGATGGATACCACGTGTCGGCCTTCGTGTATTCCGCGTGCCGTCCAGTGAACTCCACGCCCGAAAACGACTTCGACTGCGGAAACGGACAATCCTCCGGCGGCGTGGACGGCCATACGCCGAACCCATCCCGCTCCGTCGGCGCATCGACCAGACGCCGTACGACATTCCCCGTCGGGCAACTGTCCTCGCCCGTCGCAGCCATCGCGCATACGGCGAGAGCGAAAATTACTGTACAACCAAACGAATACTTGTTTGCCATTATGTACTTCCCGCCAAAATAACTATTCCGTTACCACGATCTTCGGATGCGTGAGGCGGAACGGCTTCGCCTCAAGCGTGTTCGCGCCGAGCTTGACGAACTTGGTGATATCGACGCGGTACGGCGCGCCGATGAATCCGCCCGCGTAGGCGCCGTTCACCGTCACCGCCGCGCTCCTCTCGCCCTCCGTGCCATCGCAGACGAGATACACGCGTGCGCCGTCCTTCAACGCCGGGAGCGTGAACCTGAGTTCCGTCGAAACGCTCTCCTTGTAGGGACTGCGCGTCGGACCCAGCATGCACTTCTTCCACGGCTTGCCGCCGAAGTTGCGCACGATCTTGGGCGTGGCGAAGCTCTCGCCCGCGCGGGCGACTTGCCATGACTTGTCGTCCGTGCGGAACACGCCGCCCGGCCACGTGAACGCCGCCACGAACCCGGCGAGCCTCGGCCTATTGCTTTCGGTGGGATACCTGTTCTCGGCCGCGACCGTGATTTCGTTGCGCCCGGCCTTGAACGTCAAGTTGGTACGCACTGGCACGCTCCATCCGTAGTAGAAGCCCTCGGCGCCTGGCGGTTGGTGGGCGACCTTCTCGCCGTTCACATAGATCGCTGCCGTCGTGTCGCACGCGAACACGACCTGCGCCTCCTCGGCCTTCGCCAAGTCGAGCGTCGCGTGGAACTTCACATGTCCCCTCGCCATCGAATTCGTCGGATGCCAAATCCACTTCGCGCCTTCAAGCGGCTTCACAAAATCCATCAGCGCGGCGTATTCAGGCCCCTTCTCAACCACCACGGGCGTGACGGTCTCTTTCACGGTAGTCGCGACCACTTGTCCCTCTGAAATATCCGCACGCGGAAGCGGCGCGCGCGGGGCGCGCGCCCTACCATCAGAGACCGGTAGGGCGGTCGCCCCGCGACCGCCGCACACACCACCATCCGAGACCGGTAGGGCGGTCGCCCCGCGACCGCCGCACGGCCACACCACGAAAACCGTCTCGCTCGGCTCCAACGTCACCTTCACCATCCCATTCTCCACCGCGGGCCGCTCGACCGTACCCTGCATCGGGTTCCACAACTCAGCCTTATCCGCCGGCCACTGCGCGCGCACCTTCAGGTCGCGCCTGCGCTTGTCGTCCTGGTTCGCGATGAAGAGAATCGTGTCGCCGTCCTTCTCGTTGAGCTTCACCGCGAGCTTGCGTCCGTCCTTGGGGTCAAGCCCCTCGAAGTCGAATTCGCGAATGGCAAGCGGACGCCTCTCGCCGGGATATTCCTTCGCGAGCGCGGCGCGGAGTTGGGCTCCATCCGGCTCCTTCTCAAAGAAGAGCGACGCTTTCTGCGCGAAGATTTCCGCGACGACCTTCCGCACGTCCTCCGCCGTCTTTCCCTGCGTCGGCGTGTTACACGGCCTGATGCCGTAGCCCACCACCACGCCGCCCGCCTTCGCGAACGCGAGCGCCTTTTCAAGGACGGGGAACGGCACGTATTCCGTGGCGGGTAAGACAAGAATGTCATACCACTCGACGCCGTTCTCGGACTGGAGCGCGGGACGCCCCGTGCGCGGGTTCTTTCCGATCCGACACGTCTCGACCGCGCCGTAGTCCATGAAGTCGCCGTCGAGCTGCGCATCCTGGATCGCGAACGCGAACATCTCGGGACGGATCGTCTTGCCGACGTGGTAGCTGATGCCGGGCATGCACTGCGCGATGCGGCAGATGTGTCCCGTGCCGGACAGCATGAGCGCGCAGCGGTTGTTGTAGTCCGCCCACACGCGGAAGAGCGGGAAGCGCGGCTCGTATCCGCCGTTGTAGAAGTACGGCGGGCAGTCGCTGTCGAGCGGCGCCTTCATGTTGAACGAATGCGGAATCAGGAAGCTGCATCCCTGGTACTGGAGCCAGTCGCAGATCCACTTCATCTGCGGATAGGAGAGGTTCTGTCCGTATGCGCCGAACGTCTCGCACCAGTTGAGCCCGCCGTTGCGGTTGTAGACGTGCGCCATGGACGAGGCGTACTTCGGCATCTGTCCGCAGTCGATCTCTACGTTCCTCTTTTCGCGCATGTTGGAATAGACCTGGCGGCAGACGACATCGATGCCCGGCACGGCGACGTACTTCAGCAGCTGCATCACGTTCCCGCCGGAAAAGGTAAGATCGTAGTGCGTGCTGCCATGCTCGAAGAAATGTCCGCTCGAATAGACGCCGTGACGTGCGCACCAGTCGCTGTGGCGTCCGTACATGGTGCGTCCCCACACTTCGACGTGCGCATCAAGGAAACGATAGCGCGCGCGGGCGTGGCGCTCGGGGTCGGCGATCCGGAAGAAGAGCGCGGTGATGAGCTCGCCCACATTGTCGCCACGCGCCGCGAACTCCCTTTCGAGCGCGGGGCCCCACCATCCCTTCGTGTAGGGCTCGTCGAAGAAGAACCCGGGGATCGTGCCGTCCTGGAAGGCGTCCTTGTAGCGGTCGTAGTAGGGCTGGTAGAACTTTTCGAGGAACCAGTCGACCGCGGCATCGTCAAGTCCGTTCACGAGCGGGATCTTGCGTCCGCGCGGAAGCGCATAGACGTTGCCGGGATCGGCGACGGCCCAGCTGTAGACGATCACCTTGTTCCCGTCGGGACGCAAGTCGAACACGTTCTTCGAGACTTCGTTCGCGGTCACGCGGGCGATTTCGTTCTCTACCCGGACAGGCTCCTTGCCGCGCGCGTAGAAGGCGAACTTGATGTCGCGGCACTGGAACTCCTTCGGGATGGGGAACATGCACCCCATCCCCTGGCTCGGCAGCCAGTAGTCGTCGTAGACGAGCATCTTGATGCCGCGCTTGCGGCATTCGTCGAGGATGATGTCCACGTCGCGCCACCAGCTGTCGAGCATCCAGCCCTCGTGCGGACGCGACTCGATCGTGAGCGAACCCTGTCCGCTCTCCGCCACCACGCGCACGTAGTCGCGCAGACGCTGCTCGCTCTCCGTGCCGTGCATCCAGAAGAGCGGCCCCGTGTTCACCCGCGCCGCCCGCGCCTTGCGGCAGGACGAAATCCTCACGCAGCCCGCCAAACGCAACCTGCGCCGCCATCGCGACGACCATCATGGACAATGCTCTCATTTCCACATTCCTTTCAATACATGAATCCAAATAGCCAAAGCGGTATCTTGCTGCCGATGCCAACTTCAATGTCATCCGCCACGACAAAACTGTCGGGGATGTCCGCAATTTGTCCGAACTTCTTGCCCTTGCCGCCCACCTCGAAGAGCCATTTGCCATCGACAAGGAAATCACCCTGTATCGGATACGTCACCTCGAATCCTGCCGAACGGAGCTGATTGAGGAAGAACGTCTCCCTCGCGCAACCCGTATCAACGTCCCGAACAAGCGCATGCATCAGGTTCACGTTGTCGAGGAAAATCTTGTCCGGACGCGACATGTCCTTCAGCGACACTTTTTGTGACGACAGTAACTGAAGCAGCCCGGCGCGCGCCAACGCCTTCAGAATCTTGAGCCCCTGGTTCCGATCCGTCTCAAGTTCCCTGTAGAGCTGGGCCATCCGCGGCGTCTGCGGAACACTCTCCGCCAGCACCATAAGCATCTTCTTCGCCTTCACGATCGTAGCCACTGATACGTCGTCTATCGTCGGGTAGTCGATCTCAAGTATCTGGTTGACGGTTTCGGAAAGCCTGATGTCGAACTCCGCAACCCCTTCCTTGTAGAACGGGTAGCACCCATGCTTGAGGTAACGCCAGAAATGCTCCAGTATCCTTACTTTTCCGACAATCTCCGAGGCAATGGCCCGGTGATTTTCGAGAATATCGGCGAGCGAACAGGGCTTGAAATCCAGCACCCCCTCGAACTTCAGGTATTCCCGAAACGAAAGACACGTCAACGTGTATGGAACCCTTCTGCGAGAGAGGTCTCCGCCCTTGGATTCCAGCTGGAGCATTGACGAACCAGTATAAACGACATTCAGCGACGGATAGGAATCGTAGATGTTTTTGACAATCGTCTGCCATGATTTGAGGTGATGCACCTCGTCGAGGAACAGATGCGTTCCGCCGTGTTTCCAGTGCCAGTCCGCAAGGTCGATGACGTCATGCGCCGCGAACCAGAGGTTGTCGAGCGAAACGAACAGGCATTTGTCATCGGCGTCACCGAAGGCTTCGCGAATGTGTTGAAGCAAGAGCGTGGTCTTTCCCGTCCCCTTCGCGCCCTTGATGCAAATCAGGCGGCTTCCCCAGTTTACGACAGAAAGCAACTGTCGATGAAACGCCATAGGCGTCTCGTGAACAAGCCGCCTTGACGTTTCATACAACCGTAAGACATCCTTTTCTTCCATGTCACACGTTCCTCTCAATGTTTTCAAACACCATTCCCAATCAGGAAACAATGTTTTCAAACATTGTTTTTAACAGAAAAACAGTATTTCGAAACATCGGAATTATATCACATCGAACTGCGGAGCGTCAATAAGGTATCGCCATCTTTCATGCAAACACGATTTCAATCGGAGCAGAAACTGCGTTGACGATGTGGAATTGACGCTTGATGGTGCGGCCGTTCGCAGTCCTACACCCTCCGTTTATTGCCGGATTTGCAAGGTTAATCATTTTCGCCGATTCTTTCTAGCGCTTGACTTTGTCCCCGCAACGTTCGCAGGGATAGGACTTGGGAGCCTTGTAGCCGGGCTTGTCGACAGGACGCAGCGCCTCGAACTGGATATAGACCGAGTTCATGCGGATGTCCGTCACACCATTGGCGAGGCGGGCGTCCTCCTTCAGGAAGAACCGAATGAGATGCGTGGCGTGTCCCGGCACCTCCGTCGAGTATCTGATTCCGTAAATGCCCTCGTCCTTCTGCCGCCAGAGGTCGCGCACGAGCCACTTCCCCTCGAGGCCGAGCGAATCAAAGTCGATGGCGATGCGCGTGTCGTCCTCCGCGGTGTTGAAGAGCGCGAACACGAGAGACCCGTCGTGCATGGGCTTCGCCCACACCTGCGCGCGCGGCCCCTTCGCCACAAGCGCCGCCTGCGCGCCGAGCTCGTCCTGGTTCACCTCGATCACCTCGTCGTTCGTCAGGAGCGAACGCGTGAAGTCGTCGAGCTTCGTCAGGTCGCAGCCGATGAGGAGCGGCGAGCAGAGCATCGCCCACATCGAGATGTGTGTGTACTGCTCGTTGTGCGTGAACGTGCAGGCATGCGTCTTCGTCATGCCCACGGTGCCGATCCCACCGATGCTGATCGGCCCCACCATGAGCATGTCGGGGTCGTTCCACGCGCCGGGACGGGCGTACGGCCAAAGCGGAGCCTGTGCGTTGACAATCCGCGACATCTGCAGGAAGCTGTCCCGGAAGTCGCCGCCCGTGCGCCAGCACTGCCCGCCCACGTTCTCGCCCCACGTGGACACGTTCGCCAGTCCGTACTGGCAAAGCGAGAACACGATGTCGCGTTTCTGCGCGGCAAGCGCCTCGCCCATCAGACGGAACGGCAACGTCGCGTTCTCCAAGGATGAAGCGCCGGCGACTCCCTTGTGGCTGTACATCCCATTGCGGAACCCCTTCCTGTTGTACGTGCAGAGATCGTACTTGAGGTAGTCGTAGCCCCAGTCGGCGTATGTCTTCGCGTCCTGCCATTCGTGTCCCCAGCTGCCCGTACACATGCCGCACGTGTAGGGGCCGGGCGAAGAATAGAGGCCGATCTTCAGTCCCTTCGCATGAACGTAGTCGGCGAGTCCCTTCATGTCGGGGAAGCGCGCGTTCGGGTTGATGGTCCCGTCCGGCTTGCGCTCCGCGCCCTGGAGCGTCGTGTCGTCCTTGAAGCGGTAGGGATTGTTCTGCCAGAAGTCGTCGATGTTCACGTACGTCCAGCCGTGGTCGGCGAGTCCGCTCGACACCATCGCGTCGGCCGCGTCGCGGATGTTCTTCTCCGTGACCGCGAAGTTAAAGCAGTTCCACGAGTTCCATCCCATCGGCGGCGTGAGCGCGATCTTGTCGCCGACGACGAGCTTCCATTTCCGGCTCGCGCGGCCATGCGCGTTTTCCGCCGCGACGTCAAACTCGTACGTCCCCCGCTCCGCCACGGCCCCGCCGATGATTCCGCGCGCCGCGTCGAACGTCGCGCCTGTTGGCAGCCCTTCCACAGAGAGGCGCATCGGCCCCTCCCCCGTCACGGGAATTCGCCACAGGATGGGCCGCCCCGGACGCACGCCGAGGACGCGCGTGCCGTTGATGCGCGGCGCCTTGCCTGCCGACGGCGTGAGGATGCCGAGTTGCGGCGTTTTCCGCGTCCGCCGGGCGCTGAACGCGCCGCTGCCGGCGTTCGTGTAGAACTTCCCCGCCACGCGGTCGTACACGCCGATCGCCCCGTCTTTCGCCCTGCGCACGGGGACGATGTGGCAGACGAGTCTCCCGTTGCGCCGTACCTTGAATGCATAGAACCGCACGCTCGCGTGGTTGTTCCAACGCGTGAAGGCGCCTTTTTCGAACACGAACGAGGCGAAGAGCACGAGATTGGTTGGCGGCGAGAAGGAGCTTGCACATTCCATCATGCCCGCGCGCTTGCCGTTCACCGTACATGCGCGGCTGCCGTAGTCGACGACAATGTGGTAAAGAGTGCCCCCCGCCGCCGGACACTTCTCCGCGCCGGACGTTGAGGAGCCACGGTCGAAGCGGAAGCAGCCTGTGTCCATCTTCCCGGCGGAAAAGGTGTCCGCCGGACCGTCCACGCGGTCGCACCACAGAAACTGGTTGCAGCCGAATCCGTGTGAGAGGAACTTGACCGTCATCTCCACAACGTCAGAATCCACCGGCCGGAAGTCTGTCACGATGCGCTGTCCGGACAGCAACGCGTTGCCGTCTTTCCCCACGCTCGTATCGAGGTATTCAAGGTCCTGGTACCCGGCCACGACGCCCTGGGCGTTTGTGATGCACAGCTCGGCGAGGGCACTGCCCATACCCTCGGCCTGCACGATGCCGGACGCCATGGCTGCAATTGCCAGTGCAATTGCCTTCGCCTTTAATGGCATGTCGAATACTTTTCCTGTTATCATGGCTCTGTCGCTTTCATTCATGTCATCACCTCTGGCCATCACGTGAAAGTGACCATCTGCGCCTCGCCGGCATAGTTCGCACCCGCCACATACGAACAGGCAGTGGGCGAGAAGCGGTCGAATGCCGTCGTGTGGATGTGTCCGCAGAGAATCGCCTTGAGGAGCGGTTCCGAACGGAGCCTGGAGACGAAGTCCATCGTCGTCTTGTCCGCCCTCTGCTGCTCAAGCTGTCTTTTCTTGTACCTTGACATCATCCCGTCCGGAACGCCGCAAAGGTAGGCTGCGGTGCGCCATTTCTTGAACGCGACCTTGAACAGTTCGGGCGAATACAGCGGCACGTGGCACAACAGCACGATGGGCAGCCCCTTCGCGACCTCGCGCTCGAACAGCTCCGCCTGGCGTTCGGTCGTGTAGTAGAACACGTCGTCTATCGCCACGAAGTTCACGCCGTTCACGACTCTGGCGGCAAAGGTAAGGTCGTTGGGAAAGTTCGCCTGCGTAGCGGCGTACGACTTCGCCTTGTAGGCGGCGTCCTCCTTGTCGGTTTCCCAGAAGTACGGAACAAACTCGTGGTTGCCGGCGCAGACGAACGAATCCCGTCCGGCGAAATGCTCGACAACGGCATCGTAGTTCGCCTTGCTCGTGAAGTCGATGAGGTCGCCGGTGTGCATGAGGACCGCCCCCTCGTCCGCGGCAAGGCGAAACGCCTCGTCGAGGTAGTGCTCGCCCCTTCTCATGCCCTTGATGCGCGAGGCGGCAAGCTTCTGCTTGCGCGAGTCGTCGCGCGCGTCGCAGAACGTGAAATGCGTATCGGAGACGTGCATCACCTTGAACGGCTTCGCCGCGCCAACCTTCACGGTAACGCGGTTGACGGCCAACGGTTTCAGCGCTCGCCGGGGATCGAGCCTGGCGACAGGACGCTCAGGCGAAAACGAGCTCGCTTGCGCATCCGCGCCCAGCGCGGAAAACCCGCCAAGCGAAAGGGCGAAAGCACCTCCCGCGCTCAAGAAAGTCCGCCGATCAAGCGATCCAAGTATTCTTTCCATTTTCCATCACTCCGAAATGCAGTTTTCTACGGCCGGTCCTCTCCACGACGCGGCCGGGAAGACGCCCCTCCGCCGTGTACGACATCTTGCCGTCCGCCGCAATCAGTTCATTTCGTCCACGGGAAGAACGTGATGCGCAGTTGCGTGAGGGCGATGGGCACAAGTTCGACCGTCTCGGCCTTGTCGTTCACCTCCACCGCCGGGACGGGACTTCGCGGCGGATCAACTGCCCGGCCAGGCGCGTCGCGGCGCATCAGGCCCCAGCCGCCGCTCGACGTGCGCACAGCCTTGACCGCCAGGCGGCGATCCATTCCCTCGCCAACGCACGTGAAGGACGGCGTGCCCGCGGCGTCTGCCACAAGCGCGTAGTTCCACGGCGTCCTCGGCTCCATCAGCCGCATCGGCATACCAAGCGCCACGTCGCGCACGACGCCCGACGCGTCCCGCTTCAGAATCGGCCAGTCGGCCGCGGTGCGCCGCGTCTCCTTCGCGCCGATCTTGAGCGCGTAGAGCAGCGGCCCGCGAATGACGGCGAGCGAATCGTTCTCCCAGTGAGAGACGACGGGCTTCGACGGGAACGACAGCTCCACGACATCGCCCTTCTTCCACGCCCGTGCGAGGCGTACAAACATTCCGGGCCGTTGCGTCGCGTCCGGCGTCCGCGCCCTGCCGTTTACCTTCACCGACGCAGCCTTGCACCATCCGGGGATGCGCACGAAGAGCGGCCACTCGCCGCCCGCCGCCTCAACGATCTCAAGCCTCACGCCGTCCGAGAACGGATATCCGCCCGTCTCGCGCACCGTCGCAAGCGGCGTCTTCACCGTGCAATCGCCGTAGACAACCGCCGCAAGGCCACCCTCGCGCTTCATCCACATGGACTCCGCCACCTTCGGCCATGCGAAGTGGAAGTTGGAGCGGCAGCATCCGTACCCCGCATACGGCCCGGCGACGGTGGAGAGCATCCCACGCCCGTTGCATGCGAACTTCAGCTCCTCATCAATGCACGCGGGCTGGTTGAGAAGGCAATAGTACCTGAGGCCGCGCCCGTCTCCGCCGAGCGTGGCGGGCAGCGTGTTGTACGCCGCCATCTCAAGATCGTCCGCGAACTGGGTATCGCCAAGCGCCTCCAGCGCCACCTGGGCGCTCAGGATGTGCTCGGCCGTGGCGCAGAGTTCGGTACCCTCGGTGGAGCTGCGGCTTGTGAGAGGCTCGGTTCCATTGACTGCGCGGTCGGGGCGGCCGCACTTCTTCATCGCCCAGCCTGACGGATCAAGCGCCGCGCGCACGGCGGTACGGTCCTCCTCGCCGCCGCCGAGCAGCCACTTGAGCGCGGGCAGCTTCAGCCCCTGCATGTAGTTCACGATGTGCACGCGGTAACCGGGGTCGCTCGCGCCGCCTTTGTGATAGAACGAGGTCCAGTCGGCCGACATTCCGGCCACGCGGCGCGCGAGGTCGGCCCACTCCCGCTTGCCCGTCTTGCGGCACAGCCACACGAGGACGTCGATTTCGTCCCCGCCGCGCGCAATCGCCCAGCAGGAATCCTTCGAAAGCGAATCGCCCTTATCGAAAGCGGCGCGCTGGAACGCGAAGTACCGCTCAAGGAACGGCACTACGCGCGGGTCGCCCGTCGCCTCGCACCAGTCGCGCAGCGTCCAGAGCACGATCATGTTCGCCCACCAGTTGCGATTCTTCGGACCAAAGTCGCCGTTCTCCCGCTGCGAGGCGATGTATGCGTCCACCCACTTCTTAGCGCGTGCCTTGAGCTTCGCGTCGTCAAGGGCGAACGCAAGCGAGAGGAGACCCTTCGCATAGTACGGCCCACGTTCCCACGCAAACTGCCCGCCGCGCGTGCCGCGCGTGATCCAGTCGCTCTTGCCGATGTCCTCGTACAGCTCCTCCGCATGGCCAGTCAGCCCGTCGCGCTGCATCTCCATCTGCTTGAGCAGCCAACCCTGCGGCCGGACGCTCCCCGGCGGCAGCCGCTCCATCGCGCAGGGCCGAACCGCCGCGCCATCCAATGCCCAACCCGCACCGGACACAGCCAGCACAAAACCGATCAGAATCTTTTTCATCTCATTTCCTTTTCGTACTTCATTTTCCTGCCGATTTCGCCACTTCCAGGACATAGTGGAAATCGCGCTTCTCGCCCTTCGCCATTTCAAGCGTCGTGTTGAACATCTCCGGAAACGCGATGAAGTAGAAGCCCGCGCCCTTGTACGTCTGCGGCTGGTGGAGCGTGTAGTTGGCGGTGGGGCGGTCGGCGATGAAGGAGAGGCGCGTCGTGTCGCCGGTCCGCTTCGACTTC
>CADCOC010000036.1 GCA_902802945.1 uncultured bacterium
GGCTACGCCTACTACTCGCTCGCGATCGGCAAGCCCGACCGCCACATGGATCCTTTCCGCATCGCGTTCACCGCGAACGCCCCCACGTCGCCGTCCAGCCACGAGGGCGAGGCGTTGATCATCGTCCTCGCCGGCTCGGTGGAGCTCACCTACGGTCCCGAGACCACGGTGCTGCACGCGGGCGACACGGCGTACTACAACAGCGTCGTCACGCACTCGCTGCGTGCCCTCGACGGCAAACCCGCCTCGATCTACGGCATCGTGTTCCTGCCGTTCTAACAGGGAGTCCCACATGTTCAAGCTCACGGACCCATTCGGTTCGGCGCCCACGCAGGCGCCGTTCGCCCAAAGCGTGTCGCGCGGCGTGCCCTGGCACAACCTGCCCGTCACGCGCGAGTACACGCTCGGGCAGCTCCTCGACCAGACGATCGCGCGCTGCGGCGAGAACGACGCCGTCGTCTACGCCGACCGCGACTTCCGCCTCACCTGGTACGAGTTCGGCGAGGAGGTGGACCGCCTCGCGCGCGGCCTCATGGCCCTCGGCGTGAAGCGCGGCGAGAAGATCGCCCTCTGGGCCACGAACGTGCCCCACTGGGTGGTGCTCATGTTCGCGGCCGCGAAGATCGGCGCGATCCTCCTGCCGCTCAACACGAACTACAAAGAGCACGAGATGGACTTCGCGCTCTCGCAGTCCGACACCGAGAACCTCTTCATCATCAGCGGCTACCGCGACTGCTCCTACGTGGACGTGATCTACACGCTCGTCCCCGAGCTGCGCGAGCAGCCGCGCGGCGTGCTGAAGAGCGCGAAGTACCCGCACCTGAAGCGCGTCATGTTCCTCGGCGGCGAGAAGCACCGCGGCATGTACTCGCTCAACGAGGTGCTCGCCCTCTCGGTGGAGACGCCGATGGAGGCCTACTACGCGCGCCAGGCCGAGTGCGACGTGAACGACGTCGTGAACATGCAGTACACGAGCGGCACCACGGGCTTCCCGAAAGGCGTGCAGCTCACCCACCGCAACATCGCGAACGACGGCTTCTGGATCGGCGCCTGCCAGAACCTCACCTGCCGCGACCGCGTGTGCATCCCCGTGCCGCTGTTCCACTGCTTCGGCTGCGTGCTCGGCGTGATGAGCTGCGTGAACCACGGCTCCACGATGGTGTTCCTCGAGAAGTTCGACCCCATCCAGGTGATGGCCTCCATCGAGAAGGAGAAGTGCACGGCCGTCTACGGCGTGCCCACGATGTACATCGCGATGCTCGACCACCCGCTCTTCTCCAAGTTCGACTTCCACTCGCTCCGCAGCGGCATCATGAGCGGGTCCGCCTGCCCTGTGCACCGCATGCAGCAGGTCGTAGACCGCATGTTCATGAAGGAGGTCTGCAACCCCTACGGCCTCACCGAGTCTGGCCCCGTGATGACGATGACGCGCTCCTTCGAGCCGTCCATCGAGCGCAAGTGCCAGACGATCGGACAGGCCCTGCCCGGCGTGGAGGTGGCGATCATCGACCCCGAGACGCACGACCTCGCGCCCATCGGCACCGACGGAGAGATCTGCTGCCGCGGCTTCAACACGATGAAGGGCTACTACAAGATGCCCGAGCAGACCGCGCAGTGCATCGACGAGCGCGGCTGGCTCCACTCCGGCGACATCGGGCGCATGGACGCGGACGGCTACTACTACATCACGGGCCGCCTGAAGGACCTCATCATCCGCGGCGGCGAGAACATCTCGCCGAAGGAGGTTGAGGACTTCCTCGGCACGATGCCCGGCGTGAAGGACGTGGCCGTGGTGGGCTGCCCCTCGAAGAAGTACGGCGAACAGCCCGCCGCGTTCATCATCCCCGCCGACGGCGCGGACATCAAGGAAGAGGACGTCGCGGACTTCTGCCACAACAAGATCTCGTGGTTCAAGATCCCGAAGTACGTCCACTTCATGGACATCTTCCCGATGACCGCGTCGCAGAAGATCCAGAAGTACAAGCTGCGCGAACTTGCCGCGCAGCTCTGGCCCAACGCCTAACGGCAAATCGGCCTGCCGCCATTACCGCCGCCAAGCCCTGCGCACGATCACGTGCGCAGAAGGCAGCGCAAAGGCAATGGCGAACACGGTGGCGCCAACGGCACCTTCAAGTATGACCCGCATGGGCAACACGAAGTAGTGCGGCAGGCCGGGCCACATCGCCCCCGTACTGAGGGAGAACAGCCAACCGACAAGCGCGCCCACGGGCAATCCGCACACGATGCCCCATAAGGCCGTACGCAACGCGCCGCGTGCAAGACGGAACGTAAGCTGTCCCCTTGTGGCCCCCACTGCGCGCAGCACGGCGAACTCCCGCTTGCTAGCGTCGGCGTCAGCCACAAGCATCGCTATGAAGCCGATTGCAAGGATGGCGAGGAATACGAACGGAACGCGGGCAGCCTGTCCGATGACATCCGACCCGTGCGCAAGCGTGCCATCCGCGATCTCGTCGCGGGCGTGCAGACGCACTGTCGAGGCGTTGCTCGGGTTCATCGGGTCAAGTCCAAGCGCACGCGCAATCGATTTCTCGACCTCGCGTCCCGCCGCGAACACGCCCTTCTCCTTCAGGAACGCCGGCTCGTACTCCACCCAGAGGTGCGTCATATTCACATGCGGCGCGGGACGCGTGTCCAGCGACTCCAAAGTATCGAACGACACGAACGCCGGTCCGTCCGTCATCATCGGCGCGCGGTTGAGTCCGCGCACTAGCCCGCGGCTCGTCACCATGTGCCAGTTGAGGTCCACGACGCCGGCGATCGGCAATTCCACCGGAGTTTTCGGACCGCGTCCGCCGATCGCCACGCGCAGCTTGTCGCCCTTGTGAAGATTGCGGGCACGCGATGTCATCTCAGTGATCACGCAGGCACCGGAATTGAAAATTGCATTCGTAGACTCCGCCCATGTGCCTTCGATGAACTTGAACTGCGGAAGCCACTCCGCCGCCAGAAACAGCACGTTCCGGCAGGGCTTTACGGGACCTCCGGGACCACCGCGACCTCCGGGACCACTACGGGCGGATCGCGCTCCTTCGCGCCCGCCACCCGGCATCTCCATAGGTTCTTCCGGGAAAAAGTTGAGCTGCAGCGGCATGAGTTCCGAAATGCGTTTCACGCCGGGAATGTTGCGGAGCTTCTCGACATCAAACGAGCTCACCCCCTCTGGCAGGATGGACACGATCGCATCGGGCCACTCCTCCGACGGCACGAACGCGCGCATGAGCGACGCGCCCCACACCTCCACAGCCACGAACGCTGTAAAGCCGCACCCGAAGGCGATTGCCATGCCGCGACGACGGCGATGCGGACGCGCATCCAGCACGTCAAGCGGACGTACCGTGAGCGCGGGACGGAGCGCAAAGAGTACGGCGACGAAAGCGACAGCGAGCGCGATCACGCCCGCCACGCCCATCACGCCCCACGCGAAGACTGGCCCCACGGGGAACGACGTTGGATCGTTCGACACGAAAAGCGCGAGCGCACCAACGCCGCCAAGGCATCCCAACAACCAACCGACACCAGTCGCGAACAGCGACTCCACCGTCACGAGCAACACCACGCCGCCGCGCGTGAGCCCCACCGTGCGGAGCGTCGCAAGCACGCGACGGTTCGACTCCACAGCAAGTAGCAAAGAGTTGACGAGCAGACAAAGTGCCGTGAGGATCGCCGCCGCGAAAAGAAGCGGGCGCGCATAATCCATACGACGCGCCTCGTCGCCCGTGAAACCGCGTACGACCGATTCGGACTCTGCCGTAAGCGCATCCGGCGGAGCATGTTCAGGCACCGCCTTCCAGAACATGGCCTTGCCGTGCGGTTCATCTGCAAAAACATCGAACGCAGCCTTGTTCACGAACACGCCCGGCCAGCCCATCGGCAACTTCGACTCCGCGAGATACCCCACGACCTTTGCGGTCATCGTTCCTTTCTCGCCCACGAACTTGACGTCCGCCCCAAGCGGCGGCGGTACGCCGCGCCCGAACCGCACTAGCGTGTTGCGCGTACACACCAGCTCTAGGTTGGTAGAGGCCGGATCAATCCAGCGCCCTTCTACAAGCTTCGTGCAACCGTACGGATTTTCGCTAGGGGCCAACGTAATGACAGCACGCATGGGCGGTCCCTGCAAAACTCGTCCGCCCGGACGCAAGTCAATCGTCGCCCTCACCAACTCCAATGCCAGATCGGCCTTCTCCCCAGAATTGCGTCGCGCTCCATTTTCAAACCGCCACGCCGCCCATGGAGCCGCCGCACGCCTAGCAAGCGCAGGAGCCTGCGCGGCGTTCGTGGCCGTGAGGGAGAAGGTGAACACGACCGCACCGACAGCTGCGGCGATGCCGAATACGGCGCAGAGGAAACGCGCCTTGCCGCGTTTCAGTCCACGGAGCATCAGACCGAGGATCATTTGTATGTCTCCAGGTAGAGTCTGGAGATTTCGGCGGGGTCGTTGCTGGGAGTGTCGTGAGAGACGGCTATCTTGCCGTTTTTGAGGAAATGCACTCGGTCAGCGGCGGCCGCCACTACAGGGTCGTGCGTGACAAGGAGAATCGCACTCCGCTCCTCCGAGTGGATGCCGCGCAGAAGATCGCAAAGGGATTTCGCGGCGGACACGTCCAGGTTGCCCGTGGGCTCGTCGGCGAGAATCACGTCCGGCTCCGCATAGAGGGCGCGGGCTATGGCCACGCGCTGACGCTCTCCGCCTGAAAGCGCATCGGGAAGACGGTTCTCCTTGCCATCGAGACCGAGCTTCGCAACGAGCGCGGCAAGCCGCGCCGCATCCGGACGCCCATGATCAAGGCGTACGGGCAGTTCGATGTTCGCGGCTACGGCGAGAGTGTCAACGAGATTGAATGACTGGAACACCACGCCCACGTGTCGGCGGCGAAACTTCGCAGCCGCGCCATCGCCAAGCGCCGTCACGTCAGTGCCGCCAATCTCGACCGTACCAGCGTCTGCCGTCAGGAGTCCGGCCGCGACGTGCAGAAAGGTGGACTTGCCGCTTCCAGAAGGCCCCATCAATACCTCGAACGCGCCAGGGGCAAGCGTAAGGTCAAAGCCGTCCAGCACTTTCGTCTTCAAGTCGCCCGTGCCGTAGCCCCGGCAGAGCCCAGTCGCCTTCAATGCGTACATTTCATTTTCCTTTCTGAGTCCTTTTCACAATGAAACGCACGCACCGCCAGAAAAGTTCATGCACAGCTAGGCTCGGGCGGCAAGCTCGCGGATGCGGCGGGACGTGCGCACGGCGCAGAACTCCTTGCCGCACATGGAGCAGTGGTCGTCCGTGTGCGCCTCGTCCGTGAACGCGCGCGTCCTGAGCCAGCGAGCCTTTGCACGCTCTGGGTCGAGGCAGAGCGAGAACTGTCTGTCCCAGTCGAACGCCGCGCGTGCGTCTGACATCGCATCATCGCGGTCGCGCGCGCCGGGGAGTCCGCGCGCGATGTCGCCCGCGTGCGCTGCAATCTTGTAGGCGATGCAGCCGCGGTGTACCTCGTCGCCATCGGGCAGACCAAGGTGTTCGGCGGGCGTCACGTAGCAGAGGAGTGACGCGCCGTAAGTGGCGGCCGCCGTGGCGCCGATCGAACTCACGATGTGGTCGTAGCCTGGCGCGATGTCTGTGACAACCGGTCCGAGCACGTAGAACGGAGCGCCCTTGCAGGAAGCCTGCTCGCGTTCCATGTTCATCTGGATTTGGTTGAAAGGCACGTGTCCGGGGCCCTCCACCATCACCTGCACGCCACGCGCGCGGCAACGGTCCACGAGCTCGCCGAGGACGTCCAGCTCGCCGAACTGCGCGGCGTCCGAGGCGTCCGCGAGGCAGCCGGGGCGCATTCCGTCGCCGAGCGACACGGTCACGTCGTGCGCTGCGAGAATCTCCATCACCTCGTCCCAGCGCGTGTAGAGCGGGTTTTCGGCGTTGTTCTCCATCATCCATTCGGCCATGATGGAGCCGCCGCGGCTTACGATGCCCATCTTGCGCTTCATGGCGTCGGGGATGTGCTTCAGGAGAAGGCCCGCGTGGAGCGTCATGAAGTCGACGCCCTGCTCGGCCTGCTCGCGGATAACGTCAAGGAGAAGCGAGGGGTCCATGTGCGGGATGTCGCCCTTGAGACGACTGATCGTCTCGTACACGGGAACGGTGCCGAGTGGCTTGGGGCTTGCGTCAAGCATCCCCTGGCGTATCGACTTCACGTCCTCGCCCACGGAGAGATCCATCACGAAATCCGCTCCGGCCTTGAGGGCGATCGCGAGCTTCTCCAACTCGTCGCCCTTGCCGGAGTGCGTTATGCTGCGGCCGAGGTTCGCGTTGATCTTCGTGGTGAACATCCGCCCCACGCCAACGGGCTGGCAGTTCGCGTGCGCGGGATTGAGTGGAATCACGGCAGTGCCGTCCGCCACTGCGGCGCGCACTGTCTCGACGCTGACGTTTTCATCCGAAGCGACTGTTTTCATCGCTTCGGTCACAATGCCCTGTCGGGCCGATTCAAGCTGTGTCATCTTCATTTCCTTTCGCATATTCAGGGCTTCTTTGCCTCTTTTGCCGGCGGCGCATAGTCGGGTATCAGCGACTTAAGGGCCTTGAGATAGTAGGCGGCGTCGCGCTTACGACCGTCTCTTTCCGCCGCAAGGAGAAGTGGCTCGATGCGCGATACGATGTCCTCTGCAACGCGGCGTTTCTCGTCGGCCAGACGCTGTCCGCGCACTACGGCGAGTTTCTTCAGCTTTTCGTCCTGCGGATCTGGCGGCGGCGGGGTTTTCTTCAACTCCTGATCCTTCAGTTTTCTCTTCTCCTCCGCGATGTCAGGGTCTTCATCCTCTTCAGTAGACTGTCCGGCGCCTTCCTCCGGAACGGGCTGGGCATTCGCGGCGGCGAGGTTCTCGGCCGAGAGCATCCCGGCCTCCCATGCCTCCATCGCCTTGAGCAGTTTCTCGGCGCGCTGCACTTCCTTGCGCTCGGCCTCACTCACGCCGCCGCGCTTATACATGAGCAGACGTTCGTCGCGGCGTGAGGCGGCTAGCTTCTCGGCGGCCTTGAGGTCGTTTGCGCTCTTGGCCGCAACAGCCTCCGCCGCCTTCTGCTCAGAGAGGGCGCGCTCGGCGTCGTACTCTGCCTTAGCACGCGCGTCTGCGGTGATCTTGCTCGTCACCTCATCCTTCGCACGCTGTTCGGCAAGTTCTTTCGCCTTCGCCTCTGATGCGGCCTTCTCCGCCTCAAGGCGCTGCTTCTCGGCAATGGCGGCGATGGCGGCCTTCTCGCTGCGTTCGGCCTCCTCTTTTGCGAGCTTGTTCTTCTCTTCAAGGTTCGCCTTCTCCTGATTCAGGGCAGCTACCTTTGCCTCGGCGGTCGCGCGCTCGTTCTCGCTCTTGGCCTTCTCGGCTTCAGCCCTCTTAGCTTCGTTCCGCGTGGCCTTCTCCTTTGCGGCGGCCTCGTCAGCGGCGGCTCTGGCCTCCAAGTTGGCCTCCTTGAGCTTGTTCAGCTGCACCTCCACCTTCTTGCGCTTTTCCGTGAGTTCCTGGCGCAGGCTGTTCTGCGACAGCGTGTGCAGGAAATAGCCGATGCCGATCAAAACGGCGATTACCGCCACGAATACAAGCCTCTGGTCCTTGCTTCTCATCTCATTCTCCTTCTTCACTCCTTAACTCTTCGCTCCAAGCTTCAATCTCCAATCTCTAAGCTCCAAGCTCCAAGCTCTAAGCTCCAAGCTCTAAGCTCCAAGCTCCTCACGGGTCCTCCTGCCATCGCAGATAGCGCACCTTTCCATCTTGGACAAGCGCGATGGCCACGATTTTGTGCACAATGCCAAAGGACTGCCCTACAACCGTGACCTCGAAGAACTTGTCAGGCTGGAAGGCAAAATAAGTGGAAGCCTCGTTCTGGATTTCCAGGCCAACTTCCTGCATGCGTTCCTGGAGGTTGGAGAAATCCTTGTAGGCGCCCGTGTCGTTCGTGTCGTCCTCGGAGGCGATCAGGGGATTCTTCCCGTTGGTCGGCATCGTCTCGCGAAGTTCGATGATCTGCATGGCGTTGGTCATGGCCTCGGCGATATCGTCTGGATCCTCGTTTTCAGGGTTGTCGCCCTGGAAGACGCCGGGGATGGCGGCAAGCACGATCGGATCCTTCACTGCGTTGACATTAATCTTGCCGCTGCCGTAGACGGAGAAGAATTTGCTGAGGCCGTTGGTGATCACGATCTGGTCTGGCTCGTCTTCGGACGGGTTTAACACGCCGCCGTTCAAGATGGCGTCGGCGTTGATGGGCTTTTCCTGGTACTCGTTGAATCCCTTGATGGACTTCAGTTCCTCGAGGTCCACGATTTCGCCGTCGCGCGCCTTGGGCTTGTAGTTCTTGTTCCTTTCCTCGTCGCGGCCGTCGATGAAATCCTGGTAGGCCTGGGAGTAGAAGTCGCTCTCCGCGCCGTTGTCTCCGGTCATTGTGCCGTCCGTGTCTCGCCAGTCGCACCAACCGTCTACGATGCCGTCCCAGTAATCCTTCGGAATTCCGCTTAGAGCTAGGATGTTCATCCAGAGGTCTGAGAAGTTGGCGTCGCCGCCGGCGAAGAGCGTGTTGATGTTGAACTTGGACTCGATCGGCCGGATTGTCACGGTCACGGTGCCGCCTTCCGTATTGAGCGCGTCGACGGGAATTGCTCCGGTCGACACCTCCTGTCCGCCCTGCGACTTGAGCAGCCGCTTCTCGTTGTACCAGCGGTCGTCTTCCTGCATCTGGGCAAGATCCGTCTCCGAACTGGCGTCCTGCACGTTCTGGTATTCCGTCAGGATGACCTCGGCGATGGCGAGGCCGGCGTCCGTCAGGTGGTCCACCGCCACGCGCTCGCGCAGGTAGATGTTGATGCGCGTCTGGAGATGCGCGTCCACGGCATAGCTCGCGATGAGGATGGAGAGCACCGCCAGCAGCCAGATCACTGCGACGAGCGCGCTGCCCTTTTTAGCTCCTTTCCTCATCGCATCATGCCTCCTCCGCCACCAGGTCCGGGCATCCTGCCGCCACCAGGTCTGGGCATCCTGCCGCCACCAGGTCCGGGCATCCTGCCACCGCCGGGTCCGAGCATCCTGCCGCCGCCACCCTGTCCGGGAGCATTGCCGCCGCCCGTACCACCCGTACCGCCGCTCGTTTTCTTGTTGCCGCTGCCGCTCGCCGTCGAGTCGGTCTTTAGCGGATTCTGGGAGATGTCCCAGAGCGGTATTTCAAGCACCCGCACGATGGGATAGGGTTCCTTATCGTCGTCGATCGGTTTCATCCAGAACGTCAGTTGCACGCGACGTGGGATGCAGTTTGAATTGTCCCAGGTGTCCTGCCAGTTCGCCATCCCGCTCTTGAAGGGCTCGTCCTTGTCCAGCACGCGACAATTGAAGCCCTGCACCTGGGGACCTAGCAGGAACCAGTCCCAGTTCGTCTCGTCGTCCTCGTCGAAGTCTTCGGGACGGAACTTCTCTTCGCCTATGACCTGGGCGATCAGGCCGGCGGGATGGTCCTCGTCGGCGTCCTTTTCGGAGCGCACGAACAGCGTCACCCTGTGCGGCGAGTGCGCGAAGCGGGAGTTGCGCCCGACTATGGAATTACCCAGTTTCGTCCATGTGATGACGTCCGACAATTCGGGCTCGTTGCGCTCGTTCTCGTCCAGCAACATGAATCCGTCCGCGTTGGAGGCCTGTCCGCTCGTCGGGAAGTAGGCGCTGCGGAGGGCGTATGCGACCTGCGCGGTGATGTAGTCCACGCGCTGCATGTTGTCGGCCATCTCCGTGGCGAGCGTCCAGTTGCGCACGACCGTGTGGAACACCATCGTGCTGACGATCGTCATGATCGCGAGGATCATGATGGAGAGCAGCATCTCGACCATGGTGAAGCCGCGCCTCATGACTGCTTTTTCCTCCACAGCGTGAGCACCTCCAGCTTGGGACGCTCGTCGTCGCGCATTCGCGTGCTTCCCCAGCGGACGAGCGTGCGAAGCGTATAGAGATAACCGGCGCGCTTGAGCTCCTCGTCGTCGACCTCGTCCACTTTGCGCTCAAACGTGTACTCCAACAGCTCGTCGCGGCGGTCCTTCGGCAGATCGGACTGGGAGATTTCCAAGTCGTCCAGCAGTTCCCCGGCGGTCGTCTCCTGGATGTTCAGCTGCTCGTCCTCCAGAGGATCGCCCGTCACGAGGTCCGGCGAAGGAATCGGGAACACCGTCTCCCCCAGCGTAAGCACGTACTGGGCCGTCTCGTGGTCCTGCGACGCCTTCATGACCTTCTGGCAGTTCGCGAAGCTCGTCAGCAGCACGACGAGGCCGATCGAGAGGATGATCGTGGCGATCATCACCTCGAGGAGCGTGAAGCCCTGTCTGCCAGTCCGCGCGTTCATCGCCTCTTGCCGTCCCTTTCGTCCTCGTCGTCACCTATCGTGACCTTGCCCGAGCGCGCCACGTTCACGGTCCTCAGCTCCTCGCCCTCCTCGTCGTCATCCGTCGCCGCGAACAAGGTGACGCGGTATGGCGCGCAGTTGCCGTTAGTCTCGTAGATGACGCGGCCTTCGTTCTCGGGCCGGACCTCTTGCTTCTCCTCGCCGTCCTTTGCGTCGCGGTCGATTTCGCCGGAAGCATTGGGCTGGACCACCACAGCCGCCTGGCGCTTCATGATCAGGCCGTCGGCCTCGCTGCGAAGCTGGGTGGCAGTCGCCACGTCAAGTGCCCTGCCGTCCTCGTCCACAAGTTCTACGCGGAACAGCACCCCCTCGAAGGAGCGCGTGGCGTCCTCCTTGGCGAGTTCGTCCAGGTCGAGAATGTTCTCCGTGTACAGATATCCTGCCTTCTTAGCCGGTTTGGACTCGTCTCCATTCCCCGGGCCGTCCCCATCCTCAGTTTCACCATCCGTCATGGTTTCCTCGACGGGAATGACTTCCGTGCCGTTAACCTCACGGTAGATAGGCGCGACCTTCTGGCCCACCTCGCTGGTGTCCACTCCCTCGCCGCTAAGCTGCACGGTAATCGTGTTGCCTGAGAAGCTTATCACGGCGGGGCGCTGGCGGAGGATTGCAAGCGCGTTGGCGTAGTGCGACATCTGCGCGACGCCACGCGCGGCGGCCCGGGCGCGCGCGGCATCGCGTCCGGACGTAACGCTCGCGACCGCCGCAGCCAGCATCACGCAGATGATGCCCACGACGATGAGTATCTCGATTAGCGTGAAACCGGCGCGGCGTTTCATGGCGGGATCCAACGAGAGCATTAAGGGGAGAACGCCCTTTTAGCTCCTCTTCTTCTTGTCGTCGTAGTTGGTGATGTCGTCCTCGTTACCGAACTCGCCATCGGGACCGGCTGACGTAATGGACGGACGCTTCTTGCCCTTCTTCTCGTACTTGAGCTCGTTCCCCCAAGGATCGACGGGCTCGCCTTCCAGCATCGGGTCGGAACCATCCGCCTGCTCCTGCGTGAGCACTTCTAGCGATTCGGGGTACTTGCCGTGCTTCATGTTGTAGCTCTTCACGGCAACGTCCACGTTGTTGATGAGGGCGCGGGTGGTCGAGATGCGGGCGTCCGCGAGGTAGTTCATGTAGGCGGGAACGGCGACTGCGCCGAGCATGCCGATGATGGCCACCACGACGAGGATTTCGATCAGGGTGAAGCCCTGGCGGAGCGTCTCGCGCGCTATGCGTTTTTCTTGTTTGTTCATGGTTTGTTCCTTTCTGATTGTTGTTGGATGGGAAATGGATGTCAGCCGAGGGCCTTCGACATGTTGAACACGGCCATGAGGATGGCAATGGCGACGAAGCCGACTGCGGCGGCGATCATGACGATGAGAATCGGCTCAAGGGCGTTCGTGAACGACGTGATGTTGCGGTCCATGTCCTTCTGGTAGCGCATGCCGATGTGCTCGAGGGAGGCGGTCATGTTGCCGGCCTGCTCGCCGACCGCGAGCATGTCCGTCATCATGCGCGGGAACGCGCCGGAGGCTGCGAGCGGCCCGGAGATGGACGTACCGTCCGTCACGCGCTTGCGCGCGTTGGCGAGAGCCTGGCCGATTACGGCGTTGCCGCACGTCTCCTCGGATATCTTCAACGCCTGCAGCACATTGACGCCGTTCGAGAGCAGCGTCTTAAGCGTAAAGGCAAGGGAGGCGTAGACGCCATTCGCGACGATGCCCTTGATGAGCGGCATCTTCAGTTTCCAGCCGTCCACGCGGAGACGGCCGGAAGGCGTCTTCTTCCACCTCTTGAACCAGAAGACGATAAGCACCACGATGATGGCGATCAACCAGCCCCACTGCTTGAAGCCGTGGCTCATGCCGATGAGGATTCGCGTTGGCAGCGGAAGCGCCGCCCCCATGGAGTCGAACACCTTCTGGAACTGCGGGATAATCCACACGAGCGCGGCGATCACCGCGAGCACGCCGAAGCACAGCACCACGATCGGGTACGAGAGCGCGCTCTTGATCTTGCCGCGCATGTTGTCGTTGCGCTCGTAGTGATCGACGAGGCGCCGCAGCACCTCGATCATCGCGCCAGACGACTCGCCTGCGCGCACCATGTTCGAGTAGAGCGGCGGGAAAGTCTCGGGGTAGCGCTTGATCGCGTCGGAGAACGCCTCGCCGTTCACGATCGCCTGACACAGCCCCTGCGAGATGGCGCGCTGGGCGCTATCCTCCTCGCCCTGGTTGGCGAGGCAGCTGAGAGCCTGTCCGAGCGTCATGCCGGCCTCTAGCAGGTCTGCAAGCTCGCCCGTGAAGAGCAGCACCTCCACGGGCTTCATCTGCGTGGCCTTCTTCCCGAACTTCAACTTGAACGGGCTGCCGCCGCCGGACTTCTTCTTCGCATCGGCGGCGCCGCCCCCCGCCTCGGAGACCGAGAGCGGGGTGTGGCCGAGCTTGCGGACGGCGGCCAGCGCCTCAGGACGGCCTGCGGCCTGGACGGTTCCCTCCACGCGCTTGCCGTCCTTCGTCACTGCCTTGTAGGTGAATGCCGCCATCTGCAAACCTCCTTTACTTGATCACGCGCACGCGGATCACGGCCTCGCTCTTCTTGAGCTGGTCCACGACCTCCGCAGGAATCGGCGCGTCCACGTCGATGAGCGTGTAGGCGAAGTCGCCGCGGCTCTTGTTTGCGATAGAGTCGATGTTCACGCCGGCGTTGCCGAGGATGGACGTGAACTGGCCGATCATGTTCGCCACGTTCTTGTGGCAGATCGCCACGCGACCGGCCCGGTTCGTCGGGCCGAGCGAGCAGGCGGGGTAGTTGACGGAGTTCACGATGTTCCCGTTCTCGAGGAAGTCGCGCATCTCCTTCACCGCCATCACGGCGCAGTTGTCCTCGGCCTCCTCGGTCGACGCTCCAAGGTGCGGGATCACGATGCATCCCTTCTTCCCGGCCGTAGTGGAGTTCGGGAAGTCGCTCACGTACCGGCGCACCTTGCCGCTCTCGAGCGCGGCAAGCATGTCCTTCTCGTTCACGAGCGCGTCGCGTGCGGCGTTGATCACGATAACGCCCGTCTTCATCATGGCGATGGACTCGGCGTTGATCATGCCCTTCGTGGAGTCGAGCGCCGGCACGTGGATCGTGATGAAATCGCATACGCGGTAGATGTCCTCCACGTTCTTGCAGTGCTGCACGGCGCGGTTGAGGTTCCACGCGGCGTCCACGGAAAGGTACGGGTCGTAGCCCATCACGTCCATGCCAAGGGCCACTGCGGCGTTCGCCACCTTCTGTCCGATTGCGCCGAGACCGATCACGCCGAGCTTCTTGCCCTGGATCTCGGTTCCGGCAAATGCCTTCTTGGCCTTCTCGGCCGTCTTGTTGATCGCCGCGTCGGCGGCGTTCTCCTTCACCCACTCGACGCCGCCGATGATGTCGCGGCTCGCGAGGAGCATGGCCGCGATCACGAGTTCCTTCACGCCGTTCGCGTTCGCGCCCGGGGTGTTGAACACCACGATGCCCTTCTTCGCGTACTCCGCGTGGGGGATGTTGTTCACGCCGGCGCCCGCGCGGGCCACGGCGAGGAGGTTCGCGCCGGGAACCATCTCGTCCATCTTGGCGCTGCGCACGAACACGGCGTCTGCGGACGCGAAGTCCTCCGTGCGCTCGTACCTGTCGTCCAGGTTGTTCAGCCCGACCGCCGCAATGGGGTTCAGGCATGTGTACTTGTAGTTCATTGTTTCTCTTTTCTTTCTGTTTAGAGTTTATCGTAGAAAGCCGGGCACGCGCCCGAAATCATTGATCCTCCGTGACGCGGCGGATCTCGGTCACGGAGGTGACACCCTTGAACACCTTCGCCCAGCCGTCCTCGCGCAGAGTCTTCATGCCCTTGGATAGCGACAGCTCCTGGATCTGCGTGGCGTTCGCGCGCTTGACGATTGCGGACTCGATGTCCTCGTCCACTTCCAGCACCTCGAAGAGCGCGCGACGGCCCTTGTAACCCGTACGGCTGCACGCGTCGCAGCCGTTCGGCTCGAACACCGTATCCTTCTCAGGCGGATACGAGAGGTCGTAGAACTTGCGGTCGAGCGGCACCTCGCGGCGGCACTTCGGACAGAGCCGGCGGCAGAGGCGCTGGCCCATCACGCCCGCGACGGCGGACGCGATGAGGAACGGCTCCACGCCCATGTCGATCATGCGCGGGAACGCGCCTGCGGCCGTGTTGGTGTGCAGAGTTGAGAACACCATGTGGCCGGTGAGCGAGGCGTTGATGGCGATTTCAGCCGTCTCGCGGTCGCGGATTTCGCCGACCATGATCTTGTCCGGGTCCTGACGCAGGAAGGCGCGCAGCGTGCGCGCGAAGTCAAGGCCGATGTCCTTGTTCATCTGCACCTGGATGATGCCGTCCATCTGGTATTCGATCGGGTCCTCCGCCGTGAGGATGCGCACGTCCATCGTGTTCACCTCGTGGAGGAAGGAGTAGAGCGACGTGGACTTGCCGGAACCGGTCGGGCCCGTCACGAGGAAGATGCCGTTCGGACGACGGATGATCTTGTCGACGACGGCGAAGTCGCGGTCGTTGAAGCCGAGGTCCGCCATCTTCACGAAGTTGCCGCTCTTGGCGAGCAGACGCAACGAGATCGACTCGCCCCACGCGCCGGGCATCGTGGACACGCGGATGTCGATGTCCTCGCCGCCGAGGCGGATGCCGATACGGCCGTCCATCGGGAGACGCTTCTCGGCGATGTCTAGGTTCGCCATGACCTTGATACGGCTGATGATCGCGCTCTTGAGCCGGTTCAGCTGCGGCGGCACGTCCACCTTGTGCAGCATGCCGTCGATGCGGTAGCGGATGCGCAGCTCCGTTTCCTGCGGCTCGATGTGGATATCCGTCGCGCCCTGGCGGTCGGCTTCTGCGATGATCCTGTTCACGAACTTGACGATGGAGGCCTCTTCGCCCTCGGCGCCCACGTCGATCTTCGAGATGGAACCTTCGTCCTCGTCCACCGCGTAACGGCCGTCCTCGATCATCTTCTCGATCGCGTCCGCGCCCACGCCGTAGAACTTCTTGATCGCCTTGTCAATCTCCTCCGCCGGCGCGAGGACCGTCCGCACCGGACAGTCCGCCGCGAGGCGCAGGCCGTCGCCCGCCACCGTCGAGAACGGGTCGCTCACGACCACGGTCAGCTCGCCGCCGTCGAACCGTAGCGGCAGCGCGTTGTACTTGTACACCGCGCTCGCCGGAAGCTTCTGCAGCACGTCTGGACGCGGCTGCACCTTCTCTAGGTCGATGTAGTCGAAGCCGAGGGATTCGCCGACTTTCTTGAGGAACTCCGCCTCCTTCACGCCGCCGAATTTGACCGTAGCCTCCGCAAGACCCATGTCGGGATTCGCCGCGCGCTGCTCGGCAATGCGGGCGAGGGCCTCGTCGGAATAGAGGCCAGTCGCCTTGAGGACGTTGAGCGCCAATCTGGATGTTTCAGCCATGGCCGAAAATTATACCATAAATTTGCCGCGAGTGGGCGGTTGACTAACGAAAACAGTTCTGATATACTTTTCCCCGTTTTCCCCATGCGGGCGTAACTCAATGGCAGAGTTCCAGCCTTCCAAGCTGGCCACGAGGGTTCGATTCCCTTCGCCCGCTCCATTCAGGGGCCTTGCCGGAGTGGCGTAATGGCAGCCGCAGCAGACTCAAAATCTGCCGTACGCAAGTACGTGAGGGTTCGAGTCCCTCCTCCGGCACCAGCCGGGCGCGCCGCGCAAGTCTTTCCTTTTCAGTTTTGAAAAACATTTTCGCCGTCCTTTCCTTTTCGTGGTTGACGCCGAATAGTCTACCACAGGCGGACGGCGAAAATGTCATGCCCCCGTTAGGGGTTTGTCAGGAAAACGTCAAAAACGCCGGGAGGGCCGCGCTTGTCGCGGCCTCGAATCAACGGATGTTGTAGCGCGTGGCCTTCATGAACGCCTTCCAAAGCTCGGCCGGCGTCTTCGCCGTCAGCAGAAGGTCGCGGTTCTCCTTCTTGGAGAACGCCTCGGTGAGGCTGCTCATGAGCCGCAAGTAGAACGCGCTCACGGCCACGGGAATCGCGCTGAAGAACACGAAGTGCACCTTCGTCCCCGCGTCGTCGAACGCGAAGCCCTTCTTCGAGATGCCGAGCGCGAGCGTAAGCCCGCCGCCCTCGACGCCGCGCACGTGCGGGAACGCAAGGCCGTCGCCC
Source organism: uncultured bacterium (assembly GCA_902802945.1). Classification (GTDB taxonomy): domain Bacteria; phylum Verrucomicrobiota; class Kiritimatiellia; order RFP12; family UBA1067; genus RUG572. The sequence continues at coordinate 16,633 of CADCOC010000036.1, forward strand.
ATCGCCGTGGAGAGCATGATCTCGCGCTCCATCGCCGCCGCCACGAGCGCGTCGGCATTGGAGACGAAATGGTTCTCCGCCATCGCCACCGCGAGCTCGCGGATCACGGCCTCGGTGGTTTCGCCCTTGAGGTCGCACACCATCAGCTCCTCCGCGCTGAACCGGCTTATGCCCGTCTTGCGCGGCTCGCCGCGCATCGGCTTCTCAGCGATCACGCGCGGCGCGTCCACCTCTTCGTCGTAGAGCATGCGCCCGCACGAGCTGCACATCTGTATCGTCCGCGCGAGACGCACCTGCTGCACCTGCGAGACCGGCAGACGCATTCCGCACACGCCGCAGCAGCCGTCCACCATCGGCGACATCACGAGATGGTCCTTCTTGTAGAGGCGCTGGTAGAACGTCTTGGGCTGCGGCTCCAGCTTGTCCACAAGCGCGTCGATGGAGTCGTTGAGCGAGTCGAGGTGCGAGCCGTCTCCCGTATGGTGGTGCTCGTCGCGCGTGAGGATGAGCTCCTGGAGCTGGCAGAGGAGGTTGATCTGGTGTTTCATGCTCTCCATATCAGTGGTCCTCAGTGCTGCGTGTACGTGCCGTCCACTTCCGCCCAGGGCGTCTTCGTGAAGAAGCCCGCAATCGCCGTGTCGTACGCCGCCGTGTGCGCGAACGCCTTCTTCATCAGCTTGAAACGCGTGTCGAACCCGATCGTGCCGCCGTGGTCGGCAAGCTCGCTCGCGATGCTGGCGTAGTCGAGCGGGTCGGTGACGGACGCGACGCGCAGGTAGTTCTTCGCCGAGGCGCGCACCATGCACGGGCCGCCGATGTCGATGTTCGTGCGCGCCATCTCCGGCGTCACGCCTTCCTTCGCGACGGTCTGCTGGAACGGGTAGAGATTCACCACCACCATGTCGATCGGCTGCGCGGAAAGGCGCTTGAGGTCGGCCTGGTGCGCGTCGTTGTACGTCTCCGAGAGGAGCCCGAGGTAGATCTTGAAGTCGAGTGTTTTCACGAGGCCGCCCTGCATCTCCGGCTGGCCCGTGTAGTCGCTCACCGCCACGAGCGTGCCGTCTGCCGCCGCGCCGAGGATTTCCTTCACTTTCGTGTAGGTGCCGCCGGTGGAGTAGATTTTCACTCCCGGACACGCCTTCACGAGGGCGGGCACGAATTCTTCGAGACCCGTCTTGTCCGAAACGCTCATCAGCACGTGCTTCACGGCGACGCGCGAATCGATGTCTTTCACGATGTTCAACGCCATAATAGACTCCTTCTTGGTGCCGCCTATTTTACCAAAATCCCCGCCGGGCGTGCAAGCAGTTCTTGAAATGAAAAGATTTTGGAGCGCAAGCCATTCGTCCAAGGTCCTAAAGCCTTTGTCGTTCGTCTTTTGTCTTCTGTCCTCAAGGACAAAGGACAGCCGACAGAGGACAAAGGATGGAGGACTTTGGACTTTAGACCGGTAGGGCGGTCGCCCCGCGACCGCCGCCTGGTAGGGCCCGCTCGGCGAGCGGGCCGCCCCATTCGGCCGCCTCGGCGAGGCGGCCCTACCACGGTCGCGACAAGCGCGACCCTCCCATTGGAGGTGCCGGTGAGATTATGGTGCGGAACGGAAGAATCGCATGCGCTCACTTCGTTCGCTATTTGGTGAGCCCTTGGACGGGGCGTACAGACAGCCCACAGTAGCGGTTGCCGTAGTACGTGCCGTGGAAGCCCGAATTGAAGTAAAGGTACCACGAGTCATAGTTACCCGAGTGCGGGACGGACGACCAGTAGCCGCCGTCTGAACCGGTACTGTCGAGCGAAGTCCCAAAGCCGTAGCCGGCGCAGGGAAGAAATATCCAGGATGACGCATAAGCACCCCTTCCGCGAACAACATACCCGTTGACACCATTCATTGTTGTCCAAGTCCAATCGCACTTCTCGTTGAGGTCCTTCAGTTCACGATCCCTCGGCATACGCCACCCATCGCCCCAGTGCATGTGCGCTGCGTCGTGTTCCGGCACAAGAACATTGTCTGATATGATCCATCCCTCTCTTTGAAGATTGGCAATGCTCTTTTTATAGGTCAGTGCATTTTCACCTTCAAACGAGAAATACAACTTTGACCCATTACTCGCCACCCACGCATTACCTTGACGTTTGTAGCCCACAGTATCACCCCACCAGAAGTAGTACCCGGACTCCCATGGTTCTTCCGCGCCGATGTTCTTGCAGGCCCAATACGGTCCACCCTCCCAAAGCTGAACCTTGCGCCGCACGCCCCTCTCGCTCTGCGTGGGCTTAATACTCGCGATCTTCTCATCCTTACCCTTGGACGATACCCACCACAAACCGCCAATCACGGCAAGGCCCAGTAGCGCAATCAGTCCGATTAACACTTTCTTACGAGAAACCTTGCAGTCACCATCATCACGCTCTTTACCTTCTACACGTTCTACATGGTCTACACGGACAACATCATCCCCTAGCGGCGCGCTCGGTGATCGCGCCCTACCGCTCTGCGACTCTGCCTCTCCGCGACTCTGCGTGAAATCAGTTCCCTCCAACATCTCCTCGCAGTTTACATGACGGCCTTCGGGCTTCTCCGTATCGCCCGCGATCGTCGCCGCGTCGTTGATAGTCTGTTCAAGCATGCCCGTAGTTCACCATATTCTCTGCCGCTTGTGGGATTATGCGGTGAGTTTGAGCCACACGCGCAGGAGCTCGCTCGCGCTCCAGGCCTGCGCGCGGCAACCCTTCTGCGCGTGCGGCGCGTCGCCGTCCGCGATCTCGGAGATGTGGCAGAGGCAGCCGGAGTTGATGTTCTCAACGGACGACGCGAGCAGCGAGAGCGCCGTCTCGGCGCTCGCCTGCCCGCTCGCCGCGAGCGCCTCCGCGTAGAGCGGGAACGGCCACGCCCACACCGTGCCGTTGTGGTAGGCCGGTTTGCGCACCGTGTCCTCGTCGCCCGCGTACACGCCCTTGTAGAGCGGATGGCCCGCCGCGAGCGAGCGGACGCCGCCCGGCACGAGCAGACGCTCCGTCGCCGCGAGCACGCCCGCACGCAGCGCATCGGCGTCGGCGGGCAACGCGTCGAGCGCAAGCGCGAAGAGCTGGTTCGGACGAATCGCCGGATCGGGACGCGCGTCCGCCGCCGTCTCGCCGTTCGGCGCGTCGAGACAGTCGCAGAGGTAGGGTTGCGGCACGAGCGGCGGTCGCGGGGCGACCGCCCTACCGTCGGTGGCGAAGAGGCGCGCGAGCGATTGCGACGCCTTCTCCGCGAGCTCGCCCCACTTCCCGCCGAGGAACCGCAGCGCGGCGATCCACATCGCCTGGATGTCCACGGGATAGCCGTGACGCGGCGTGCAGGCGGGATAGTTCGTGTCCATCCACGTGAAGTGCGACGGCGCCCACACGAGCCCGCTCGCCGCGTCCACGTGGATGCCGTTCGGCGTGCCCTTCACGTAGTTCGCGGCGATGGACTCCATCACGTCCGCGAGCGTGCGCCCGCCGCAGTCGGTGCGAAGTACCTTCTTCCCGACCTTCTCCGCGAGGTCGCGCACCGCGAGGATGAACCAGAGCTGCGCGTCCACCGTGTCGCGGTTGCCGGCCGTCTCGCCGTAGATGATGTTGGGCAGCGTGCCGTTCTCCTCGAAGCGCGCGAACGCGACGAGGATCTTGAGCGCGTCGTCGGTCTTGCCCGCGGCAATCGCGCCACGCAGGAAGATGAGCGTGTCGCGCCCCCAGTCGAGGAACCAGGGATAACCCGCGATGACGGTCTTCACGTCGTCGCGCCGCACCACGAAGAGGTCGAGCGCGCGCGTGATGGCGTCGGGGATGGAGAGCGTGGCGGAGGTCGGCGTAATCGGCGGTCGCGGGGCGACCGCCCTACCGGGGTCGTTGAGATATTCGGCGGAGAGGCTGGCTGTGGTGCCGGACGCAAAATCGCACGCGAACCAGCCAGGCGAGAAGAGGTCGCCGCACGGATCCTGTCCGCGCTCCGCCTCCTCGGGATGGCCCACGCAGTAGGTCCACGACGGCTCCTCGTGGAATGCGCCGCCTTCCACCCTGAACACGAGACGATCCTCGCCGTAGGGCTGGAACGTGAAGCCGTCCGTCGCCGCGCGCACGGCCCCGGGCTTGCCGAACGCCTGCTCCACCGCGCCCTGCGCCTTCGTGGTCGCGTGGAAGCTGCGCCACTCGAGGTCGGGACGGAACACGATGCGCACCGGATCGCGCACGTCGCGCGCGCCGCCGGAGACGCGCGTCACGTCGAGACGCGCGCCGTTCGCGCCCGGCACGAGCGAGAGACGGAAGTCGAACACGGCGAGACGCCCCATGCCGCAGGGCATGCGGAAGCGCCACGTCGCGAAACGTCCGGCCGGGTCGGCCGTGAAGGATTCGAGACAGTCCTTGTTGAACTCACGGCTGTAGCCATCGTGCTGGAGCCAGGCGCGCGTGCGCGTCCAGAGGACGAGACGGTCCCCCGGCACCACGACCTTCGGGTTGGCGGAGAACGTCGAGTCGTACTGGCTGAGGATCTCGCCCCACGCGACGGGCAGTTGCGCATCTGCGCCCGCGCCGTTGGAGAGGACCGTCTTGAGCGTGGGGTCGGCACGCACCTCGGCGCCCGTGACCGTGCACTTCACGCGCGCGGCGGAGGCGGACGGCGGCACGAGCACGCGCGAACGCGCGCGACGGACGCCGTCCGGCTCGAACACGGCCATTTCGAGGTCGTAGGCGTCGCAGCGCGTGCCATCGCCGGCGTAGGCGGGGAGCGCAAGCGTTGCGGCGTTGTCCTCGGAACAGGCCGCGGCGCGCGTCACGTCGTTGGCACCCACCACGCGCACGCGGAAGGCGTACGGCGCGAGGATGCGGAGCGCGCAGCCCGCCGGCACCACCACGTCGCGGTGGGCGTCCTCGGGCCAGCGCCAGGTGGTGAGGGGGGGTGAGGCAAGCGACGGTCGCGGGGCGACCGCCCTACCGGGTTGCAGATCTCCCGCGGAGAGGGCGAGGACTTCGCCCGGCTCGAGCCACACGCCGGCGGGCGGATCGATGTGCATGGGCTTGCCGGAAACGAGTTCCGTCACGCGCGTCGCGTCGAAGACGGACGTATCCCACTGCACGGTGGCGGGGTGGTTGCAGTCAAGGTTCGCGAGCACGAGCACGGGCGCGCCGTCGTCGCACAGGCGCGCGACGGCAAGCGTGTTGCCGTCGCCGCGCGTGATCAGGCGCTCGCGCACGCCGGGACCGAACGCCGGATGCGCGGCGAGGATGCCGTTCAGGCGGGCGATGAGGTCCACCATGTTGTCGGACGCATCCCAGTTGAGGTCGCCGCCGTCATGCACGTCGATCTTCTCGGTGGCGTACCACTCCACGCCGTTCGCGATGCCCCACGCGCCCTGGTGGCTGAGGAGCGCGGCGAGCTGCACGCGCAGGCGGGCGTAGACCTTCCCGCCCTTCGCGAGGCGGTCGTTGTCGTGCGTCTCGGCGAAGTGGACGAGCGAGCCGTACTTCTCCGCGCGCGCGATCGCGCCGGGCAGGTACCACTCGAACGCGCCGCGGTCGTAGGTCTGGAAAATCTCGGAGTAGGCCCAGTCGAGGTCGGAACGCGCGAGCAGGGCGTCCGTGACCTCGAGCTTCCCGCCGAGTCCCTCGAGCATGAACACGGTGTCGGGATGTTCCTCGCGCACACGGGCGACGATGTAGTTCCACGTCTCCTCGGGGATCATGTAGCCCGCGTCGCAGCGGAAGCCGTCCACGCCGAACCGGCACCAGAAGAGGAACACGTCGGCCATGTAGGCGCGCAGCTCGGGCTTCGCGTAGTCGAGTTCCACGAGGTCGGCCCAGGTCACGCCCCACGCGCCGGGCGAGACGAACGTGCCGTCGGCCTCGCGGTGGAACCAGTCGGGGTGGTGGGTCTGGAGCGCGGACGCCCAGCCGGTGTGGTTGGCGGGGAGGTCGATAAAGAGACGCCCACCGCGCGCGTGGACGGCGTCCGCGAGCTCGCGGAACTGGTCGAGGGGCGTCGCCTTCACGTCGAACTCGGCGCACGCGGGGTCGACGCTGAAGAAGTCGGTGGCGGCGAACGGACACCCCTTCTTCCCCATCACGCCGTAGGTGACGGGTACGGGGAACGGCGGGAGTGTCTGCACGATCGTGAAGCCCATCTTCCCCATGATCATGTCGAGACGGCGCACGACCTCGCGGAAGGACCCGAACTGGCGCACGAACACGGTGTAGATCGCGTTCGCGCGGCGCGTGGCGGCGGGTTCGACCTTCACGTGGAAGTTGCGTCCCTCGGGCCACACGGGCGTGCGCGTGCCGGCGGGGAAGAAGCACGCCTTGGCGGAGAACACGCCCACCTCGTCGAGGCGCACCGTGCACTGAAACGTGCCGGGGCTCGTCTCCTTCATCGGGATGTCGTTCCACGCCTTCGCGAGGGGCACGATCCCCTGCTCGGTCTCCTCGATGATCTCCTGGCGTCGCACGGACGCCGCGCCGAGGTTGGTGCGCAGCACGGCGCGGCCCTTGTGCGGCGCATCGAGGGTAAGGGTGATGACGAGCTCGTCGCCTTTCCAGCGGAGCAAGTACGAATCGGGGGCAGGTGTCTGTTGAAGCGTCATGGGGGATAGTATACCATAATCCCCCGATGATAGGGCGGACGCCTCGTACTCACCGCGCGCATGGGAGGGTCACGCGTGTCGTCCCCCTGGCTACCGACGCCTGTCGGTCACGTTGTCGATCGCGATCACCAGCGCTACAAAGAAACGGTGGTCGAATGAATCGTCGATGTCGAGCACGAACGAGTCCCGCAACGAAATCTTCCGTGCAATATGTCCGACTTCCTTGCCGTCCACAATGATATGGTAGTCGTAGCCCAGGATATTGCCGATGATCTCCATCTGCCCTATGGACGATTCGACGAAATACTTGTCGTGGAGGGAAATGAGCTTTTTACGAACCGTCGCCACCACATGGTTACCTTCGTCAAGGACGAAAGCAGTTCTCCCCAAGAACGAAAAGAGCTTGTTGCGAATGGTGTACAATTGCCGCCCTTCCAGCGTCTTGAGGAATTTCTTCTGCGTAAACGTAAAGATTGCGCCCTCGACTTTCAGCACGTCGTTCCCGTTCATGTCTTGGACAGACGACGATCCTCCAAGCGATATCCAGTGGTTTTTGATTGCAAGTTGCATTTCTTTTCCTTTCCATTAACATCCCATTCGTGACCAAAGGGATACGGTTCAATGTTGCTTTTTGGACAGTTCTCGTGTAACCTACACGGGTGTAAAAAAGGCCAATCCGAAAGCAACAGAGACAGTATACCCGATTATCTGTCCGATAGTCAATGCCCCTCTCGTCCCCTCTCGTCTCATGTCTCTCGTCTCACGTCCCGAATGTATGATATACTACGCACAACACGTTGAAAGGAAAAACACGTACAAAATGAAGAGAATACTCTATCTACACGGCTTCGCCTCGTCCGGCGCGAGCGGCACGGTCGAACTCCTGCGGCGGGAGTTCTGGGAACGTGCCGATCCCGCGCACCGCGCCGTGGTGACGGCGCCGGACATCCCCGTCGACCCGCTGGAGGCGTGGCCGATGCTGGAGGCGCTCGCCTACGAGGAGATGCCCGACCTGATTGTCGGCACGTCGATGGGCGCCTGGTACGCACAGCAGCTCCACGGGTTCCTGCGCATCTGCGTGAACCCCTCGTTCTGGCTCTCCAAGAAGTACGACATCCTGCACGTGGGCAAGCACAAGTGGCTCAACCGGCGCAAGGACGGTGCCACGGAGTTCCACGTGAAGAAGGAGACGATCGAGCACTTCCAGGAAATGGAGGCGCACCAGTTCGACGGCGTGACGGACGACGACCGCACGCTCTGCTACGGACTCTTCGGCGACGAGGATACGCTACTCTCTGCCGAGACGCGCCCAGTGTTCGAGCAGCACTACCCCGGAATGTCACGCACGTTCTCCGGCGGACACCGCCTCAACGCGGACGCGGTCGCGCGCGTGCTCCTGCCGTTCATTAAATCCCTCAACGTCATCTGATCCGCTGGGATTTTGCCACAGCACTCAAACTCACGCCATCACGTACCAGAGAATGCAGAAGAAGTGGCAGATCGACCCTGCCAGCACGAAGAGATGCCAAATCGGATGGTGGTAAGGAAGACTCCGCCAAAGGTAGAACACGCACCCTATAGTGTAGAGCCCTCCGCCCAGGGCCAGCCACATCGTGCCCAAACCGCTCAGCGCCCGCACTAGCGGTCCGATCGCAATCAAGGCGACCCAGCCCATCAAGATATACGCGCCCGTGGAAACATAGCGGAAACGTCCGGTGGTCAGGGCCTTGAAAAACACGCCCGCGAACGTCGCACCCCACTCGATGCCGAATACGGTCCATGCGAGACCGGGATGCTCCGGACGCAATGTCACCAAACAGAACGGCGTGTAGCTACCAGCGATAAGGAAGTAGATCGCCATGTGGTCCATGACATGCAGCACCTGCTTGGCACGGGCATTGATGACGGCATGGTAGGAAGAAGAAATGACATACAGAAGAAGCGTGCATGAGCCAAAGATACAGCCCGAAACTATTTTCCAGCCCAGATCGACACCTGAATGCACTGCCTGCCAAACCAATAAAGCAATCATGGCCGCACCAAGGTGCGACCCGATTACATGGATAACCGTGTTGGCGATTTCCTCACCGGTCGTCTGTGGCGTGCCGGTAGTTGTCATGAAACCACCAGGTTCCCTTTACTTTTGCGGCGCAGGCGCAGGCGCGGGAGCGGCTGGCTTAGCGGCCGGAGCTGGCGCGGGTGCTGCAGGCTTTGCAGCCGGAACTGACACGGGCTTCGCTGCCGGCGCGGGCGCGGGTGCCGCAGGCTTTGCAACCGGCGCAGGAGCAGGTGCTGCGGGCTTTGCAGCAGGAGCAGGTGCAGGGGCTGCGGGCTTAGCGGCCGGAGCAGGAGCGGGTGCTGCGGGCTTAGCAGTCGGTGCGGGAAGATCTTCCACAGTCGGCAACGGGGCATCGGGGACCGGAGCCGCAGGCTGTTCTGCAGCAGGCTTCGGCGCCGAGACGTCGCCCATGACGGACTGCGAGTGCCCAACGGACGTCAAGCGGGCCAGAAGCAAGGTATTGGCGAGGAAGATGGCCCCCAGCCAGATTGTCACCTTGATTAGCACGTTGCTGGCATCTGCGCCGAACACGGCTTCGCCCATACCGCCGCCGATGGCGCCGCCAAGGCCGCCCTCTTTCGGCTTCTGGAGCATCACGGCAAACGCGAGCAGAAGGCACACGATTACTTCGACTACATACAGGAAACCAATGAGAATCGACATTTCTTCAACCTTTCAATCAGACCGTTTCGTTTCCGGTAGAATCTACAAACGACAGCTTCAGCGTGTCGAAGTCAATTCTACGGTAATAGCAGTTGCGCGGCGCACCGGCCGCGTTCTTTGTATGGCAGATGCCGCCACGACATGGCCGCACCACGTAGAGAAGCGAATTCTGCTCGCAGTTGACATACGCCTCGAGGAGGTCGAACGTCTCACCGCTCGTTTCGCCCTTGAACCAGAGCTTGTTGCGGCTCGTCGACCACAGCACGAGCTTGCGCTTGGCGAAGGACTCCTTCATAGCAAACTCGTTCGTGTAGGCAACGAGGATGACTTCCTTCGTATCCGCGTTCTGCACGGCCACGGGAATTACGCCCGGATCGCACGACGACGCACCGGAGGCGCGGGTGGCAGTTACCTGACCGCCCACCTTCTCCAGCTTCGTGAAGTCAAGCCGCAGCTCGTCTATCTCTTCCAATTTTTCCATGGAGAGAGTAGTATACCACAATTCGCGGCGGCTGGGAATACCCTTTTCATCCCGATCGTCACTTTGTCATTTTGTCGGAAATACATGGTGACCGGCGGCGACGTCGTGGACCTTGCCCGCCCACTCTATGCGCGCGGGGGCTGGAACATCAACTGTGAGCACGCCTCCCTCCACGCGCACGTTCACCGGACCCTTCGCCGTCGGCACCTTGCCCTCGACGCGCGTGAGCGAGCCGATCTGCGGACGCACCCGGATCTTCGCGAAGCCCGGTTCCATCGGCGTGACGCCGAGGACGAAACGCGAAATGACGTTGAGCGGCGCCGTACCCCAGGCGTGGCAGAGGTCGAGGTTCGGCTTGTACTTCACCGCCCACGCCTCCATCGTGGTGGTGGAGCCAAAGTCCATCATCCCCAGCCAGCTGCGGTCGCCGGACGCCGTCATGAGCGCAAGCGCCGCATCCGCCTCCCCCGCCTTGAACAGCCCTTCGAGCAGGTACTGCGCGAGATAGACGCTGCACGCCATGCCCTTCGAAATACAGTATTGTGCCACGCGTTTTGCGTCCTTTCTGGACACCAGCCCGAACGCGAGCGCCGCCGCGTTCGCGTGCAGCGAGGCGTGGTCCGTGCCGATGCCGTCGCGGTACACGCCGCGCTTCGCGTCGAAGAACGCGTCATTGTACGCCTTGCGCACGTCGCGCGCGCGGTGTCCGTAGAAACCCGCGTCCCCCGGCTTGTGAAGCGCGAGCGAGAACTCGGCGATCTGGAGGAGGTTGCGGTAGTAGAACGCATTGACGACGGCGTTGACCTCCGTGAATACGAACCCGTCGCGCTCGCCGAGCGGCCAGTCGACGATGTCCGCCGCGCCGTTGGGGCGGACGGCCTTGCCGCGCGGACGCTCCCCGCCCGTCACGAGCAGGCCGTCGGACGCGCGGCGGTATTTCTCAAGAAGCTTCTCCTTGCACAGCGGCTCGTAGAACTCGGCGAGCGCGTCCGTATCACCCGACCACATCCAGTCCGCCCACGCCATGAAGATCGAATGCTGCTTCCACTCCGTAGGCCACGTGGGGTGCTTCATCAGGTAGGCGTGGCTCGCGCGGGCGAGGGAGTAGTCGGAATGGACGGCGTAGTCGCTCAGCTGGTTGATGTACGCATCGGCCTCGTAGGGGATGCGCTCGCGGTCGCCGTCCACGTAAAGTCCCGCAAAGGAGGAGACGAGGATCGTGTGCTTGCAGAGGTCGTAGATGCGGTTGAGGCGCTCGTCATTGCAGGAGAACGAGGATTCGGAGAGGTCGATCGGGTAGTTCACGGCGACCATGCGTACCGTGTCCTTCGTGACGGCAAACGGCGCGTTGAACACCTCCACGTAGCGGAACGGCATGATCACGCCGTGTTCGGCAGGGATGAGGATCGCGGCGCCCTTGCGTCCGCCATTCGTGTTGCGCCTGTCCGCCACGAGCGGCACGCGCAGGACACCGTCCTTCTCGATTGTTCCAGTTACCCTGGCGGCGCGGATCGTCGCGCCAGGCTTCATGTTCACGCTGCCGTCCGGCTTGAGTAGCTCCCCGAGGCGTACCTCGTATGGACCGCGCGCGCCGGGCGGTGGCACGAGTTCGAGAAAGCCGAAGGCCATTTTTCCAAAATCAACGAGCGTCCGTCCGGGGATGCGGGTCTCAACCGTCGCGGGCGCGACGCGCCGCTGGACGGTCTTCTTGTAGTCGTTCGGGCCGCCCGCAGCAAAACAAGCGACTGCCGCAGTTGCCACTGCGGCGATGACGCATTTTCTCGTTGACTTCATATACGATTTCTCCTCTACGCCTTCAATTCTGAAAGGACACGTCCATGATAGCATTTTATCGGTTCCCCTTCAAGGCAATTCGTTGTTGCATACCAGGCGGGGATTTGCGATAATGTGCGCCATGAAACGCACGATAGTTGTTATAGCAATGGCGATGGCCGGCCTGCTCGGCGCAGTTGAAACCAAGGCACCGCAGACACGGCAAGCGCGTCCTTCCCAACTGGGTGGGCGCATGACGATAGACCCTGTGGCGGTGGCGGAGCTCATGCCGCTCGCGCTGGAGGCCGCCGACATCTTCGAACGGGCCACGGCGCGCGAGGCGAAGCACGCCGCCGAGCTACGCAGACGCGGCATCGCCGAAGTGCCGCCCGCCCGCAGCGCGCGATACACGGTTAACACCTCCGGACTCGGAAAGCTCGTGTTTGACGACCGTGGCGAAATCTACATCGACCGTCGTTTCGTGACGGACGAGGAGATGAAGACCGTCTATGCCATCGAACGGTGGATCGCGAAGTGGTTTCCGGGCGAGACGGCGAAGCGGAAGATCCCCCGCGCCAAAGCCGGCGGCGCCGCGGGCGTTCCCGTGTTCTGCGGGTTCGAGTCCGCGCGCTACCAGCGGCACGACGCGCTCATCGCGCGCCTCACGGCGGAGTTCAACGCGAACAAGGCCGCATGGTGCGGCGGCTCTCCCAAGCAGGCGGCGAAGATCCAGGACCTCACGCCCGCTCAGGTCAAGGCGCACATGATCGAGGAGTCCGGCGGAAACGGTCCGCGCTCGAAGGCGGCGTGGGCGGCGGACCCGCTCCAGGTCAACGTGCCAGGAGACTGGGGCGAGGAAAAGAAGCTTGTTGGGCTCGTCAAGCCCGCGAAGCGCAACGAGGGGACTGCCGAGGCGAACGTGCGCGCGGCGATCAAGTACCTCTCGCGCAAGGGATTCGGCGTGTCCGGACGTCCCGCCTCGGCGCGTCCCGGCAGCACGTTCGACGGCTGGCGCGAGGCGTGCCGGCGCTACAACGGACGGCGCGACCGCACCGACACCGACCGCTACTACAGCGACGAGTATGCGGACAAGATCATGCGCCGCGCCGCGAACCCCGACCTCTTCGTGCCCATCGAAATCAAGCTGGCGGCGAAGGCCGAGCAACCGCCGACGTCACCTTGAAGCAGCCGCCATGCGGCAGAAGTAGTCACGCGTGGTGCGCACCACGACGGGCGAAAGCAAGACAAGCGCGACAAGGTTCGGAAAGGCCATCAGACCGTTGAAGACGTCGGCAACGCCCCACACCACGCTCACCGTGAGGTAGGGACCGACAAATACCACTAGAACGTAGAGGAGCCGGTAGAGCTTCACTATCCCCTGCCTTTTCACGCCCACGAGGTACTCAAGGCAGCGTTCGGAGTAGTAGCACCAGCCGAGAATAGTGGTAAACGCAAAGAACGCGAGCGCCAACATGAGGAAGAAGGGCGCAACCACGTGCGCATGCGGCAGGAACGACAGACCGCGGGTGAACGCCTCAATCGTGATGTCCACGCCCTTGAGTCCGAGCGACGGATTCCAGGCGCCCGTCACGACGATTGCGAGACCGGTCATCGTGCAGATCACGATGGTGTCTATGAACGTGCCCGTCATGCACACCAGCCCCTGACGAGCCGGTTCGTTCGTGCGAGCCGCGGCTGCGGCGATCGGCGCGCTGCCGAGTCCGGACTCGTTCGAGAAGATGCCGCGCGCCACGCCCTTCTGAATCGCGATGAACAGCGACCCCACCACGCCGCCCGTGAACGCCGCTGGATTGAACGCGGCCTTCACGATCAGCGCCATCGCCGCAGGTACCTTGGAGATATTGGCGAGCAGGAGCAACACGCAGATTGCCACGTAGAACACCGCCATGAACGGCACTACGACCATGGACACGGTCGAGATGCGCTTGAGGCCTCCGATCACCACGAGCCCCACGCACGCCGTGACCACGAAGCCAGCGACGACCACGGGTACGGGATATGTGGTGCCGAGCAGATGCAGGCCCGACGAGACTTCCGGGTTGAATCCCGGATCGAAGAAGTTCTGCACTGCGGACGTGATACCATTTATCTGCGTGATCGTGCCGATGCCCATTATGCCCGCCGTCACGCCGAAGAACGCGAACAGGACCGCCAGCCATTTCCACTTACGCCCCAGGCCGCGTTCGATGTAGTAGAAAGGACCACCTAGCACATGGCCGTTCGGCAGCACCTCGCGGTACTTGACCGCAAGCAGGCCCTCGGCGTACTTCGTGGCCATGCCGAAGAACGCCGCAACTTCCATCCAGAAGAGCGCGCCGGGACCGCCCGCGCCAATCGCCGTCGCCACGCCCACGATGTTGCCCGTGCCGATCGTCGCGGAGAGCGCCGTGCAGAGTGCGCCGAACTGGCTCACCTCACCCTTGGCGTCGAATTCCGTCTCGGCTTGGAACATGTACCTGAACGCGCGCCCGAGGTTGAAGATGTGTACGAAACGGAGCATGAGCGTGAGCAGCATCCCCGTTACGAGAACAACCCCGATCAGCGGGAGCCCCCACACCCAGTCGCTCGCCGCATTCACCCATTCGGTGAGCGTCTGGAGCCAAACTGCGGGTGTCTCGGCGATTTCAGCGGCGGCGACCATCGGCATTCCCTGTTGTCCTACGTCACTTGTAGCGGATCGTGCGCTTTGATGGAGGCAGCTTCATCTGCTCCTGCCGCTGTCGTGCTCGATCAAGACGGCGCTCGTCGGCAGTCTTGCCAAGTTGGGTGTACGACCTGCGTTCGCTGATTAGGATAGGCCGCGTGAAGCCATGGCGCGAGAGGTAGGCCATTACGCGGCGGGGCGCGTGCATGTCCCTAAGGTCGTCGGAGACATGGATGTTGATGGTGTCCTGCCTCGTGAGCCCCGAGTCTCTCAGGAGCCCCGGCAGGTCCCTCAGCTCGACATACTTTCCCCTATACGTGACGCCACCGTCCGCCGCAATCGCAACCTCGGGATGGCGTGCGTCAGTGATGTATTGTTCTGTCGTGCAGCCTGCGGCGAGCAAAAGGAGAAATGCTGTAACGGCGACCTTACGTGCTTTCATAGTCCAATCAGATCGTTGAGTTCTTTCTTTTCGTGGGCTGCACGTTCTTCTGGCGTCAGTTTGTTCAGATCGGGCGCAGGAGGGACAGGAACGGCTACTTCCTCCGTCTCCGTAGTGGGCGATGTCGCGGGAGGCGGCGCGTCGTCTGCCCCCATCGCCGGTTCCATGGCCTCGTTCAGCTCTTTTTCCAGACGGTCGCGCTCAATGCGGAACTTATCGCGTTCTGCACGGAGTTTCTTCTCCACCGCCTTCATGTCCTTCACGGTCGCCTTCATGTCCTTCACGGCCGCCTTCAAACCCGCCACTTCGGCTTCGGCGCGGGACTGGGCCTCGCGAGCCGCTTTCAGACCGGCCTCCGCCGCCGCGAGACGTCCGGAAAGTGTCTCCCGCTCGGCCTTCCATGCTGCACGTTCCCTCTCCAGCGTCGCCTTGTCGGTTGCGCGCGCACGACCGACTTCCCGCAGCTGGCGCAGCTCATCCGCCAGTTTGCCGTTGGCAGACACAAGTTCCTCCCGTCCAACGGAGAGCTGCCAATTCGACTTCTCCAGATCTGCCCGCGCCTTCCGCAGTTCATCCAACTTCCTGTGCTGAATGAGCAGACCCACTCCGGCCGCCACGACAATTGCGGCGAGCACAACCGCGCAGACGACCTTCGCGGCAACGTTAGTATCCTGGCTCTCTTCTTCTTCCATTGCAGCCCCCCTGTCAGCGTGCGCTGGCAAGCGCGGCGGCGTCCGCCGCCAGTTTTTCGATGGCGCCCCAGTCGTTCGACGCAAGCGCGTCCTTCGGCACGATCCACGTGCCGCCGCAGGCGACGATCTCGGGGACGGCGAGATAGTCCTTGAGGTTCGATAGGTTGATTCCGCCAGTGGGCATGAACTTCACGCCGGTGGAGCGGAATGCTCCCAGAAGGTTCTTGATCATCTTCACGCCCCCGGCCGCCTCGGCCGGGAAGAACTTGACCATCGGCACGCCGGCGGTGAGCGCCTGCGAGAGCTCGCTCGCCGTGGCGATGCCCGGGCAGAACGGCAGCCCTGCCTCCTTCGCCGCCCCCACCACGGCCGGGTCGAACCCGGGCGCGACGCCGAACACGGCACCTGCCTCTTTCGCGGCGCGAAGCTGCTCGACCGTGAGAATCGTGCCTGCGCCGACTATCGCCTCGGGCACTTCGCGCTTGATTGCGGCGATCGCTCCGGCCGCGGCCTTGGTGCGGAAGGTCACTTCGAGGACGGGAAGTCCGCCCTTCACAAGCGCCTTCGCGAGAGGAACGGCCTGCTCCTCGTTTTCGATTACGATTACCGGGATTATCCCCGCCGACTTGAGTGTTTCAACGATGTCCAT
>CADCOC010000037.1 GCA_902802945.1 uncultured bacterium
AATGCCTTGGCAAGAGCTTCAAAGCCCTTTATGCAAATGTCATGTTCATTAATTCGCATTCTGAACCTCCACCGCAAATTCAACAGGATTGGCAACCCTCGTCAGGCCATGCTGACGAACCTTCTTCAATATTCCAATGTCGGTTGTCAGGAACCAGTCGCAGTCAACCGCACTCGCGCAGGCAAGATGGATTGCATCCGCATTGCCAAGGCCAGCGTTCACCAACGCGGTCGCGTCGATTACAATCTCTGGCGTGATTTCAACATCAATTTTTGCCCCAGACTTCCATGCCATGATCTTTACCCGTTGCATCGGAAACGGGTTGTCAAGGGCTTCCTTGTCCAACATGTCGCTCCATACGTACTCCACAACTCCAGTCCGCATGAGCTGCTGTACAAACAACTTAGCCTCGGTCTCTAGGCGCACCTTCAGCTGAGACTGATCATCGAACGGTCGGTTGTAGCAACAGTTGTCGAGATAAACCCTCATGTCGACACCTCCGCAAAAATGCGCCCAGGCACTACCCTGCCGCAGAATGCAATACCATCCCTTCGGAAGAGCGTGCGCCCTTCCGCCTTCCCGCTGCGCGGAATCTGCCATTCAAGGCGTGTCATTGGCGGTAATGATAGCACATTTAACCCGCCGCCGCAAGCAACGATTTGTGAAGTTGAAGTTTTGGGGGACGCGTAATTCACTGCAGTGCCTTCCGTTGAAAGGAAACAACTTGCCTTTGGCGCGCGGGCTAACTCGCCCACGCCCATTTGCCGATCCTCAAACTGTCACGATTCTGAGTGTTCAAGGTGCGCCCGCAGGACAATGTTGTTCTTGAAAGTTGTCTTGGTTGTTTCCAAGTCCCAATACGTATGGGTGAAAAACGCAGATGTCCCCGAAAGTTTGGGGCTCGCCCCACCTTGCGGCGGTCGCGGGGCGACCGCCCTACCGCTGCGCAGAAAACGCGTTATGAATTAGACGCGGCGGTCTGGGAAAGCGCCGTGGAGATGCGCTGGTCGGTGTCGCGCGCGCGGAGGGCGTCCAGAACGGGATCAAGCGCGCCTTCCATCACGCGATCAAGGGAGTAGAGCGTGAGGTCCACGCGGTGGTCCGTGAGTCGGTTCTGCGGAAAATTGTAGGTACGGATGCGCTCCGAGCGGTCGCCCGACCCACGCAGGGAAAGACGGTTCGCGCCCGCCTTAGCCTCCTCCTCGCGGCGCCGCTGGTCGAGAATGCGGGCCTTGAGCGTGGCGAGGCACTTTTCCTTGTTGCGCTGCTGGCTGCGTTCGTCCTGACACTGGGCCACGAGGCCCGTGGGCAGGTGCGTCATGCGGATCGCGGAGTAGGTGGTGTTCACGCCCTGGCCACCGTGTCCGCCAGCGCAGAAGATGTCGATGCGGAGGTCTTTCTCGGGGATCTCGATGTCGTCGTCCGCCTCGTCCGCCTCCGGGAACACGATCACCGTGGCGGCGGAGGTGTGGATGCGGCCCTGCGCCTCGGTCTCGGGCACGCGCTGCACGCGGTGTCCGCCGCTCTCGAAGCGGAACGCGCCGTAGGCGCCGTCGCCCTCCACCGTGAAGAGGATTTCCTTGTAGCCGTCGAGCGACGTCTCGCTCGCGCTCATCACGTTGACCTTCCAGCCCCGCGCCTCGCAGTAGCGGGAGTACATGCGGAAGAGGTCGCCCGCGAATAGCGCGGCCTCGTCGCCTCCCGTCCCCGCGCGCACCTCGAAGACGGCGTTGCGTCCTTCCAGCGGGTCCGGCGGCAGCAGCCCTGCCAGCACGGCGCGCTCGGCGGCGGGAATCTCGCCCTTCAGACGCTCGATCTCGCTCTTCGCCTCCTCGGCGAAGTCGGGGTCTTCAAGCAGCGACTCGTTTCCCTCGATGTCATCGAGGATCTTGAAATAGCGCTTGGCCGCGGCCTCCAGTTTGCGGAGGGCGGTGTGTTCGCGCACAGTGGCGCGGTAGCGCGCTGCGTCTGATATGACTGCTGGATCGCCCATTGCCGCCTCGACGGCAACCAGACGATCCAGCACGCGCTTGATCTGGTCCTTCTCGACCAAACCAAACCCCGGTTACTTCGCGAACTTCGCGTAGCGCTTCTTGAACATGTCGACGCGGCCTTCCGTATCGACCATCGTCTTCTGACCCGTGAAGTACGGGTGGCACGCGGAGCAGGTGTTCACCTGCATCTCCGGCTTCGTGGACCGGGTGTGGATGACGTTGCCGCACGCGCACGTGATCGTGGCGTCGCCATACTTGGGATGGATACCTTCTTTCATTGCCTTACCTTTCCAAAAAAATTGAAGTGATATTATACCGAATTCCGCCCGTACTTGCAAGGGTGGAAATTCACTTTTTCAAAACTCGACACACTTTGGCGACCTCACACGCCTTGTCCAAACAGTGACGGCTGCGTAAATCCGCCCGAAACTGGGGAGAGGCCGAGTCGCTCCCAGGCGAGTTTCGTGGCCACGCGCCCCTTGGGCGTGCGGTCAAGGTACCCTTCCATGATGAGGAACGGCTCGTATGCCTCTTCAATGGTGTCCGGCTCCTCGCCCACCGAGACGGCAATCGTCGAGAGGCCCACGGGACCTCCGCCGAACTTGGCGCAGATGGTCTCAAGGATCTTGATGTCCATCTCGTCGAGACCATGTGGGTCGATTTCAAGAAGCCCGAGCGACTCCTCCGCCACCGAGCGGGTGATCAGGTTGTCCGCCTTCACCTGCGCGTAGTCGCGCACGCGACGAAGGAGGTTGTTCGCGATGCGGGGCGTCCCGCGCGCGCGCGCGGCTATTTCAAGTGCGCCTTCCGGCTCAATGCCCACGCCGAGCTTCGCAGCCGAACGCGTGACGATCTCCGCGAGTTCCTTAGGTTCGTAGAAGCTGAGACGGTTCACGAGACCGAACCGGGCGCGGAGCGGAGCGGCGATGAGGCCGATGCGCGTGGTGGCCCCCACGAGCGTGAAGCGTGGCAGCTCCAGACGCACGCTGCGGGCGTTCGGTCCCTGATCGATCATGATGTCGATCGCGAAATCCTCCATCGCGGAGTAGAGGTATTCCTCCACAGTCTTCGCCATACGGTGGATTTCGTCGATGAACACGATGTCGCCAGCCTCCAGTGAGGTGAGCAGACCCGCGAGGTCGCCGGGTTTCGTGAGGACGGGACCGGACGTGGTTTTCACATGCACGCCCATCGCGTCGCCGAGAATATAGGAAAGAGTGGTCTTGCCCAGACCCGGCGGCCCCGAAAAAAGCACATGGTCCAGCGTCTCGCCACGGTCCTTTGCGGCCTTCACCGCAAGTTCCAGCCGGTCGCGAATCTTCTGCTGACCCACGAACTCGCCAAACTGGCCAGGACGCAACCGGTTGTCAAACGCCGTGTTGCGCCTATTCAGTTCGTCCGATGCCCGGTCGCTCTTCATGGATCATCTGCCCGCTGAGGGTTCATATACCCTTGGATAAGGAAAACGAAAGGAAAGGGGCAAGCAGATAAGCCTGTCCCTTCCTTTGCGGAGCTTCATGCACCTGTATTATTGCGCAGGAGCCGAACCGTCATCACCGTACCCCTTGCTCTTGAGGTATTCGATGATCTTGCCGACGGTAGTGAGCTTTTCGGCGTCCTCCTCTGGGATGGCTGCACCGAATTCCTCTTCAAAAGCCATGATCAGCTCGACCGAGTCAAGCGAATCCGCGCCCAGATCGTCAATGAACGACGCCTCAAGCGTCACTTGCTCGGCGTTGACGCCAAGCTGCTCAACGATAATCTCTCTTACGCGGTCTTCAAGTTTACCTGCCATTTGTTTTTTCTCCTTGGGGTTGGAAACTGGTGAAAGTATACCATATCCTCCGCCGAAAGGCGAGAGGAAAAAGCGATGAAATGAAAATCAGCCGATCATGCCGCCGTTGACGGAGATGATTTGCCCCGTAATATAGGCCGCATCGGGCGAAACGAGGAAGGCCACGCAGGACGCAATATCCTCGGCCGTGCCGAAACGACGGAGCGGAATCGTGTCCATATACGCCTTTTTCACGTCATCTGGCAGCACATCCGTCATTTTTGACTGAATGAACCCTGGAGCGACCGCGTTGCAGCGGATGTTGCGGGAGCCGAGTTCCTTGGATGTCGTCTTCGTGAGGGCGATTACGCCGCCCTTCGACGCCGTGTAGTTGGCCTGTCCGGCGTTGCCCATGATTCCGACCACCGAGGCGAGGTTGATGATCGAGCCGCCCTCCTGCACGCCGTCGGCGGACTTGTTCTTCATCATCGGACGCGACACCGCGCGCGTGAAGAGGAACGTACCCTTCAGGTTGACGTTCAGCACGGCGTCCCAGTCCTCGTCGCTCATGCGCATGAGGAGGCCGTCCTTCGTGATGCCGGCGTTGTTGACGAGGATGTCTATGCGTCCGAACTTGTCCAGTACCGCCTTCACGCATGCGTTCACCTCATCGCTCACCGCAACGTTACAGCCGAGCGCCAGCGCCTCGGAACCGGCCGCCGTCACGAGTCCGCACGTCTCC
Source organism: uncultured bacterium (assembly GCA_902802945.1). Lineage (GTDB taxonomy): Bacteria > Verrucomicrobiota > Kiritimatiellia > RFP12 > UBA1067 > RUG572. The sequence continues at coordinate 4,511 of CADCOC010000037.1, forward strand.
TCGCACCATTCGGGCTTGAGGTCAATGACGGCGACCTTGGCGCCGCGTTCCGCGAGTTTCTTCGCAATCTGCTGTCCGATGCCACGTCCGGCACCTGTGACAATGGCAATCTTGCCTTCAAGGTTCTTCATCAAACATTCCTTTCTTTCCTTTGCACTGCCGACCCGTGGCAGTTGCGGACAGTATAGCATTTCCTGATTCACCGTGCAACGCGAGAGTCACTTTGACGCACATTCGTTGCTTTCAAGAGCAAAAAAGGTTTTGCTACTACCTTATGCGGATAAAATGTGGTATAATTTGTGCCCTAAGCAATAGTAGAGAGGAAAATGATGTCAACGCTCGCCGATTTCAACGACTTCATCGCCGCCGTCCGCAAGGACACCGGCATAGCTTCGTTCGTACCTGATGAGTCCGGTCTCGTCAGCGTGCGGGTGGACGACACCTACAACGTAAACCTCCAGTTCGTGGAGGCCACGGGGAAGGTCCTCTGTTTCATCGAGATCACCACGCTGTCAAAGGACGCCCCCGCCGCCGTGTTCCGCGACTTGCTCGTGGGCGGCCTTTTCGGCAAGGACACGGCCGGCGGCTACTTCGCCGTCGAACCCGAATCGGAGACGGTCGTGTACAACTACTTCTTCGACCTCGAGAAGGCCGCGGCGGACACGGAGGATTTCATCGCCACGCTCGAAAAGATCCTCCAGCTCTGCGACATCTGGTCCGAGCGCATCCGCCGCGTCCTCGCCGGCGACACCGAAAGCGCCCCCGCCGCCCCTGTCGAAATGCCGCTCCACCACATGATCCGCGCCTAAAACGCGTGTAACTTTTCCGTCCCTGCCGCGTAATCAAGGCAGAAGAACGTTTCAGAAAGGAGAACGACCATGGCACTACCCAACATCAGCCTTGCGCAGTTCAACCGCATCGCGACCGGCGACTACAACGCCGGGCAGATCGACTTCAGGGCGAAGGACGACGGCTCGACCGAGCTCGTCAAGGTCAACAACTTCGTCTGGAGGACGTCGAAGAACAACGTCGTCCTCTCCCATGAGCGCATCCTCGAGGTCAAGGAGGCGTTCCTCAACGCGCTCGAACGCGGCGGCGTGGGCCCGGAGGCCATGAGGGAGATCCGCGACAGGCTGGGCCTTCCGGCGGATCTGGATGTTTCGGCGGACGCCGACCAGCGCAATGGCATCCTCACGGCCCGGTTCCGTCCGCTCACCCGCGCGCAGGTGAGGGACATCCTCGACACGTACGCCAACGAGGGCAGGGGGTTCACCCAGGCCTCGCGAGCGGAAATCTCCTACGGCAACTGGCAGGCCGGCCAGGAGACGGCGAACATGAGCGCCAAGCACGCCCGAAGGCGCGACAACACGAACATCGCCTCGATGGCCGCCCACGAGCCCCACGGCACCGTCGGCGTCAACTTCGGCGTGACGGACGCGATCAGTCTCCTTTCGGCGTCGCGCTCCCTGGCAGAATTCGACGACGTCAGGGGCCAGCGCTGCACGGGCACGAACGCGGTGAACGAGAAGCTGAGGATGCACACCGCCATGGTCAACTCGTTCCAGGGGCTCGCCTCGCAGGCGCTCAAGCTGCTGCCCGCCGGCGTCCGCGAAACGCCCGAATTCAAGCTCGTGGGCGAGACGGTGAAGCTCGTCAAGGGCAACGACGGCAGCCTTTCCGCGATCATCGGCAAGGGCAACCTCGCGACGAAGGTCGCCCTCAAGATGGACGCCGACACGTTCGCCAAGCGGCTTCTGGGCCGCGTGGTGGCGGATGCGGAGACGCTTGGGGAGTCCGCCGCGAAGAACCTCCTCGGAATGGTGTACGACCACGACCTCGAAGGCGGCTTGGTGGCGAGCGAAAAGACCAGCCTCACGCGCCAGTTCGCCGCGCTCATCCTCGCCAACAAGTCCGGCGACCAGGTGGGGATGGACGCGCTCGTCAACGGTACCTACAACACGGGCATCCTCGTGGAGATGGCCGAGCGCGCCCTCGCCGGCGAGGACGTGGGCAACACGAAGGCGCTGCTGGACGCCTACCACGCGAAGCTCGTGAGCGACAACGCATCGCTCCCGGCGGAGATGAAGGCGATGCTCGAGAACGTGGCGAACGTCCCGCTCGAGAAGTCGCTTGGCGGCGAGTTCATCGTCAGGGCGCCCATCGTCGGCGACATCAACCATGTCGTCCAGGCCATGCCCCAGCCCGTGCAGGCGGAGCCTCCCAGGGCGCTGAACGACATCGGCGGGCTGAACGCCGTCAAGGACTTCGTCGCGGACCTCGTGTTCTCCGACGACACGATGGTGGGCGACGTCACGGCCAGCCGCCCCGGCGAGGCGATGCGCAAGATGCTCACGGATGACAAGAACATCGTCGTCTTCGCCGAGATCATCAAGAACCCCGACCTGATCGACACCGCCTGCGCGCATCAGATCGCGGACGCCGTCAAGGACGGCCTCGGCAAGATGGTTGACATCCTCGCCGCCGCGTTCAAGTCGTCCACAGGCAAGGAGCTCTTCGTCGCCGCCACCGAGGACGACTTCCTTGAGCAGCTCTCGCAGTTCATGAAGGACGCGAACAAGCTGCCGGGCGCGGAGCTCGCGAAGTTCGACAACCTCATCCTCGCGATGGCGAACAAGGGCTGCGAGAGCATCCAGCTCTTCATCAACGACGTCTTCAAGGTCGGCAACGCGAACGTCAACGCCCAGGGCGGCATCGTCAGCGACCCCTACAAGGGCATGTCGGCGGAGGCCATCAAGGCTCAGCTCGACGGCAAGAGCCTCAACCAGATCCTCGACACCGCCTCGAACGCCGACTCGCCCGGCCAGGTCGGCTTCTTCCGCCAGGTGATCTCGAACTACTTCACGTCGCTCGACAAGGCCGACAAGCGCTCGTGCTTCGCCGCCGCGCTGAAGTACGCGCAGACGTTCGACTTCGCCGGGCTGGAGGGAGAGGCGCGCGTCTCCGCCCAGAAGGCCGCCGTCAACAAGTTCACCGGCGCGATCCTGAAGGGCACGAGCCCGCTTCTCCAGAAGATGATGCAGGGGCTGCCCAAGGACATCATGGGCGAATACGCGGAGGCGCTCGACGACATGAAGTGCGCGCTCGCGCCGATCCCGCGCAAGATCGTGCAGGCGCACTTCATGCAGATGATCAACGAGTCGAAGGGCAAGGGCGACGGCAAGGAGATCGAGTCCATCGAGCTCAAGAAGTCCCTCGGCGCGGCGTCCGTCGGCGAGGCGTTCCTCTGCGCGTTCAAGATCAAGGGCGAGAAGAATCCAAAGGAGTTCGTCGTCAAGATCATGCGCCACGACGCGGAGCGCCGCGTCAAGAAAGAGGCGGAGATCTTCACCGCCGCCGCGGAGAAGATCGGGCCCGGCATGGCCAAGACGTGGGAAGGGCAGCTCAACCAGTACATGACCGAGTTCGACTTCCAAAACGAGGTCGACAACGCGAAGGAGGGCGTGAAGCTCTACGACGTCTGCGGCACGAAAGGCACGGAAAAGCACCCGCTCATCGCAGTCGCGCCCCACCTGAAGTCCATGCACGTCTCGGACATCGTCGCGCCGAAGAAGGACGTGATGGTCGCGGAGGTCGCCGGCGGCGACCCGGTGGACAAGTACTTCAAGGGCAAGATCGGCGAGATCCGCAAAGCGGCGTCCGTGGTGTTCGAGCAGAACCCGGCGACCGGCCGCGTCAAGTGGGTGGACGGCCCGATCGACCCCAAGACCAACAAGCCGAAACCGGTGCCCATCCTCAAGAATGACGTCCCCACCGGCGCAATAACCAACGTGATCGGCTCGTGCTTCGACGCATGCATGGATATCAAGGCGGCGCAGGAGAAGCTCCTCCAGGCCACGAAGGCGTGGTTCCACGAGGCGCTGTTCGGATCCGGCAAGTTCCATGGCGACACGCACGCCGGCAACCTGATGGTCAACGGCAGCTACGTCACCTTCATCGACTTCGGCAACCTCTACCAGCTCAAGGAGTCGCGGGACCTCCTCGACAAGGACGGCAACGTCGTCATGGACCCGAAGACGAACCAGCCCGTCAAGATCAACGAGCGCCACGAGCTGCTGCGCGTCATCATGGGCGCGACGTTCCGCGACAAGTCGTTCTTCCTCGAGGGTCTGGAGAAGCTCCTCTCGCCCGCCGGCAAGGCGGCGCTCGAGGCCAACCGCGACAAGGCCGAGGCGATCCTCGACTCGATCCTCTCCAAGGGCAAGTTCTCCTACGACATCGTGTACCGCCTCAACGCGGCCATCGTGGAGCTGCAGAAGCTGGGACTCGAGCTGCCGCCGCAGATCAACTGCTTCGTGCAGTCGATGGCGCGCCTCGCCAACACCGTGAGCGAGATGAACTCCATCCTGAACCAGACGCGCACGCTTCTCGACTCCGCGGACGCCTACCAGCTTTCCGGCCCCGCGCCGGAGCGCGACCCGCTCGACCTGATGGGAATGGCGAGCGACTTCCGCGCGTCTCCGGAGGGGCAGGTGAAGGTGACCGACGACCTCGCGCAGCTTGAAGTCACCCATGCGGACGGTACGTCGTTCCAGGTGTCCACGTTCATGCACCACATCGGGTCTGAGGGATTCGGCGGCTTCACGTTTGATGGCGGGAAAACCTTCCAGAGCGGCGGCAAATACTACAATGCGGTCAGCGAGCGCGTCACGAACGCGCAGAATCCGGCCCAGGCGGCGCGCGAGCTCGTGGACATGCTCACCCGGAGCTCCGACGCCGAGCACAACCCGAGAGCCCCGGCTTGCATCGCGCCGGTGGAGGAGGTCATCGCCCTCATCGAGAATGCCGGCAACGAGGAGGAGAAAGCCGCCGCAATATCGCAGTTCACCGCGCGCTTCTGCAGCGTGAACAAGACGCTCTTCGACCTCATGGAGACGAATGAAAGCCAGGTCGTGTCGATGCGCGCGTACGAGGAGGCCGGCAAGATCCAGCCGAAGACGTTCGCCAGCGCCCTCATGGGGATCCTCATGGACAACTTCGACTCGCTTTCGGACACCTTCGAGAAGGACAGCGTCCAGCTCAAGAAGGACGTGTACTTCATCACGTCCGGCGAGCTCAAGGCCGGCTGGTTCGCGGGCGAGCAGGCACGCGTGAACGTCATCAAGGAGGACGCCCGCAAGATGCCAGGTGAAGATTCCTACCAAATCGACATTGGAGTGTAAAATGGCCCTCACGCTCGATACGTTCACCACCCTCGCCAAGGCGACCGCCTTCTCCACCCGCGACATCGTCGTCAGCGGTCAGGGCAAGGATGCCACCGCCCGGCTCGGCAACTTCATCTTCTCCCAGGGGAAAACCGCGAACAACGCGACGATGAAGGCCTTCAAGGAGGCCCTGGAGAACGAATACGGCTCGCTCGGAACCCACGCCTTCGACACGGTGCTCGGGGCGCGCAGCCAGCTCAACAAGTCGCTCCGCGCCTGCGACATCCAGCGGACGCTCTCCAGCCTCGTGCCCATCCGCCAGAACCGCTTCGTGGGCGAGGTGATCCGCCAGATCGCCACGTCCCCGAAGATGCTCGAGCTGTCGGACGCCGACCAGAAGGCGGTACGCCAGAAACTGAGCGATGAGCCGTTCAAGGGCGTCGACCTCGCGGCGTGCCACACGCCGGAGGACCTTGCGGCGGCCGCCTCGCGCCGCATCGGCGCGGCAATCGACAAGCTCCGCAAGGAGAAGGACGAAGGCCTCGACACCAGCACGCTCGGCGCGCGTTCATCCGTCGAGACGACCGCAGGCGCCAGGGAGCCGACGGGCCTTCGCAATCTCACCACTGTCCTCGGCGCGGGCTCGACCTCCGTGGAGGATCAGATCAAGAAAGGCCTGATCGGCGCGGGCATGAGCGTCAACAGGTCCGAGACGAACACCATCCTCTTCGAGAAGCTCAAGACGAACGGCGTGGAGCCGGGCTTCATCTACCGCAACGACTGGTCGCCGGACGATACGCGCGGCATGATGGCCGACATCAACTCGGACGAGAGTCGCCACGCGTTGGACGTGCTCAAGCAGAACGACCCCGCCTTCGCGAAGAAGTGCGAGGGCAAGACGCTGCGCGAACAGATCATGCTCGCCGGGCGCGCGCACCCCGCGGGAATCGCCGCCGTTGCGGAGTTTGCTCTCGCCGAGGCGGCCCAGATGGTGAAGAACGGCAAAATCCCGGACAACCATTCGTTCGGTCCGCTCGCCAGGGCCATCCAGAACTACGGTCTGAGCCCGGCCGACCTCGATCGGCTCATCTCCGGCAGCGTGGACAAGAAGAGCGCGGAGGCGATCAAAGAGGTCAAGCGCGAGCTCTTCGCGCAGATACGCGATGCCGTGATGGGCGTGCGGGATGGCGACGACTTCTACTTGTTCTCGCCGATCTTCAGGCACTTCGACGAGCGCCACATCATGAAGCTCGACTACAACGAGGGCGACCGCGTGAGCAAGAAGGACGCGGCGCACGCGGGGTCATTCCAGCGTCCCGAGCGCATCCTCACCACGCGCAAGCCGATTCTCGGGCAGATCTACCGACTCCAGACCGCCCACTCCGCCGACTCCATCTCAGCCGGCGCCGTCACCGAGGCCCTCGCGAACGACCTCACCCGCATCGCGGGCGTCCCCGCGCAGGAGCTCGAAATCGTCCGCGGAGAATATTCCGACGGACACCCCAAGCTGATGCTCCAGGCCAAGTTCGCCGACGGCTACAAGGACATGGAGGCCGGCTTCATCAAGGACGGCCGCATCGTCCCGCCAAAGGGACAGTCCGCCGAGAAACTTGGCAAGTACAAGGCGTTCTTCCTCCTCACGGCCGACCGCGACGCCGTCGGCCGCCGCGGGCAGAACAAGGGCTTCGCACACGGCAAGTTTTTCGCGATCGACCCCGGCCACTCCCTCGAGGGCAACGCCAAGTACCTCAAGGTCGCCTCGGACCTCTCCTTCAAGGACACCTACGGCAAGAGCACCAAGCCGCGCTTCGAGAACTTCTCCGTCTTCGACGACGACACGTTCTTTTCCAAGATGGAAGGCGTCATCAGCCTCCGCGAAACAGCGCAGAGCGGCAAGTTCAAGGAGCTCTTCGACCAATACCGGGCTGCCTTCAACCCGAACGAGGAAGGCATCTCCGACGCCGAGAAGGCGCTGCGCACGAAGATCATCGACGACATAAACAAGAAGGAAACGGAGTTCAACGAGTCGCTGAAGAAAATCCTCGACGTCTCCGAGAACAACCTCGCGCTCTACGACGACCTCGACAACCAGCCGCCGGCCGTGCGCCAGGGTGCCATCGAGACCGTCGCCAACCTCGAGAAACTCACCTCGCCCACCACGTGGACGAGCAAGAAAGGTAAGGTCGCGCTCGAGCACCTGGAGGTCATCCCCGAGTCGCGCGTTCCGTGGAAGGCGGCGCTAAAGGGCGACAACATCGTGTACTTCACCGAGACGAAGATGTCGTACGCGAACATGAAGCAGCTGGAGGACGTGGTCACGACGGCGGGCGCGAAGTTCGAGACGGACGCGCTCGGCGTGACGCGGATCACCGTGCCGGTGGACAAGGCGGAGAAGTTCTTCGCGGTGTTCAACGAGGAGAAGGTGCAGCAGATCACGCACGCAGCGGAGTACATGGCGCGCAAGGACGGCGGCAGCGGGCTCAAGGAAGCGACAATCTACAAGCCAGTCCCCTATCCGAAGCCAGTCGCGGACCCGCGTCCGCTGATCGATCTCAGCCAACTTCCACCGTATCTCGACTTCGAGGTGGACGGGCAAGTGTACAAGTTTCCGAAGATACACTTCCAGGACCTCCTGTTCAAGAGCTCGTCCGTACACCGTCCGCGCGACGCGGCGGAGCTCCGCGCGCTTCTCTCCGCGCAGGTGAAGCTCGGCAAGGAGATCCTCGGCGCGCTGATGAGCGGCCGGCCCGGGCTCTTCGAGCCCACGAACCAGAACATCGTCGCGCTTACCTACGCGCTCCACGCGGCAGCCCTCAAGAAAGGCGAGTACATGTACCGCGGTTCGTTCTCGATTGAAGACAAGAACGGAGACATCGCGCGCTGGCTTGACAAGGCGAACGACCTCTACATCCGCACGTCGACGCACGCGAAGCCCTATCAGACGGCATACGTCGACGGACACCTCAACATGCCGCGCGGATACGACGTGCCAGTCGGCGCGGGCGGGCTCCTGAACGGCATGAGGACGTTCCACTTCTTCACGATTCCCGACGAGGACGGACTCAAGAACGGCGGCAACGGAAACGGCCCCAGGCGTCGGCTCTTCCTCAAGTGCGAGACGTTCGGCATCTTCTGCTCGACGGCGCACGCGCGGATATTCGACAAGCCGGCCTCCATCTCGCAGGGCATGAAGACGCGCGGCTACAGGTTCGGCGACGTCCTCGAGTCCATTTTCCACGGCGCCTCGCTCTTCGAGTCGTTCTTCCGGCTGAAGGAGGCTCCCGGCATCCGCAAGGAGAACCTCACCAAGCTGCAGGAGAGCGCCATCAAGTGGGCCGAGAACAAGCTCAGGACGAAATATCCCGAGCTTGCGGACCGTCTCGTGGCGGGAAAAGTCCTCGACGGCGCGGGCATCAACAAGATGATCGACAACATGGCGTGGATACTCGACCACATGCCGGAAGACGAGGACGAGCGGGCTTGGATCTTGGACGTGTTCGACACCATGTTCACGCCGCTGGAAGGGGGCTTCGGCAATGAGAAGTACGGCGATGCCGCCAACCGCATCGGCAACGAGATCATGATCAACGCGAAAGACCTCGCCTAACGCACGGAGAACTCGCACATGAAAGCACTCATTCCAGCCGCCGGACATGGTACCCGCTTCCTGCCCGTCACGCGCGTCGTCCCCAAGGAAATGCTGCCCGTCGGGTCCAAACCCGCCATCCAGCTCATCGTCGAGGAGGCACTCGCCGCCGGTGCGGACGAGGTGGTGATCGTCACCTCGCCCGAAAAGGAAATCATCAAACGCTACTTCGACGGCGACCTCGACCTCGCCGCCCGCATCCGCTGGGCGTACCAGACCGAACAGAAGGGACTCGGCCACGCCGTGCTGCAAGCGGCGGAAGCCCTTGCAGGCGAGACGGAACCCGTACTCGTGCTGCTCGGCGACGCGCTCGTTTCGGGCGAGGCGCCCTCAGCCGCCATGGCCGCCATCTCGCGCGCCCACGACGGCGCGTCGGTGGTGGGGCTTGAGCGCGTGCCGCGCGAACGCATCTCGCGCTACGGCATCGTCGCGGGCACGACCGAGGACGACCGCGTGCTGAAGCTCACCGACCTCGTGGAGAAACCCCAGCCTGAAAACGCTCCGTCCGACCTGGCGATCGCGGGGCGCTACCTGCTCCATCCCGATATCTTCGCCCTTCTCGCGTCTCAGACGCCGGGACACGGCGGCGAAATCCAACTAACAGACTCCATCCGCCGCCTGCTCGCCGCACGTCCCGTCTACGGTTACCGCTATCCGGGCCGCCGACACGACATCGGCAACCCGCAGGGCTACCTCGAAACGCTCCAGGCATTCGCCTAGGTGCGGTCAGATGGGTTCGACGCGGAGCGTGAGGTTCTCCTGCGCCACCACCCGCACTTCCGTTCCCGGTTCAATGCGACTGTCAGACCGTGCGCTCCACTCCGCGTCACCGAGGAGAATGCGCCCGGGCACGTCGGGCCGCACGACCTCCACCACACGGCCCACGCGACCGACGAATTCGTTGCTGACAGACGGCGATTCCTGCTTCTCCCCCACGAAGACCCGCTTCAAGAATCCGCGGAGCACCAAGAGGTAGAGGATCGAGAGGAAGGAGAACGCGGCGAGCTGCCCCCACAGAGGCATTGACGGGAACACGTACTTCAGCACCGATACCGTCGCCGCCGCGAGTCCGAAGAAAAACACCACGAACCCAGGCGAGGCGAGTTCCGCCAACATGAGGAACGCGCCTGCGTACATCCACAACCAAACCGGACTCAAGAAATCCATTTCAGCCTCCTAATTTTCCTTGTGCCGAACAGTATACCATATTTTTCCGCGAGGAGGACGGCACGCACAAAAAAGCATCACCTGATTACTTCTACGTGCTCGCCCCACCTCGGCTCGACGGGACGGCTCGCCCCACCTTGCGGGGCGGATAAAAAAACTGTGGCCACATGAGAAGCATTACCCTCCCTTGTGGCCACGCGGTTTATGCAACCATTGAGGCGCGTCAGACGACGACTTCCCAGCCGTTGCGGCAGAAGTCGCGCTTGAGCGAGATACCCTTGCCGGTGCCGTTCGCGAAGTCGTTCGCGACAGGATCCCAGTCGAAGCCGGTGTCGTACACGTAGCTCATGTTGCAGAGCTGGCACAGAATCGCGCTGCGGCCGCCCGTCTCGGCGGGCGAGGCGGTGGGCTTCCGGTCCTCGATGTGCTGGAGGAAGTTCTCCACCTGGCTGCGGGACGTGGTCTTGTAGACCTGCACGGGAGCCTTGTCGAGCTTGAAGTAGGCGACGAGCTTCTTGAGCGCGGCATCAAGGCGGTTATCCTTCTTGGAGATCGCGTCCGTGCCGTAGTCCTTGCCGACGGAAGCGGCAATGACTTCCATGCCGGTGAACTTCATGTCGGCGATCTGCTTGCGGATCTCAGGCGTGGGCCGCACGCCCTTGCCCTTCCACACGGCGATCTTGCCGCGGTTCACGGCCACGATGCCCTCGGTGCCGTAGAACACCGTGCCCCACGTGCCGAACGGCCCGTGGTAGAGCTCGACGTCATGGCCCTGCTTGTTCTTGAAGAGCATCTTCATGCCGAACTGGCGGCGTCCGCCGTGGAACAGGTCGGTCGAGTACGGCTCGTCGGAGCGGATGATCTTGTACGGGCCGCTCTTGTCCATGTCGAGGCCCCACTGGGCAATGTCGAGGTGGTGCGCGCCCCAGTCGCCGTTGTAGCCGGTGCCGAAGTCGTCGTCGAAGCGCCAGAACATCGGGTAGCTCTCGTTCGTTCCGCGCGGCGCGAGCTGATCCGAATACGGACGCCACTTCGCGGGGCCGAGCCACATGTCCCAGTCGATGTGCGGTGCGGGACGCCCTTCCTTCGCCGCGTTCTTCGGATCGTCGAAGAAGCGGATCGGGTGGGACGGGCCGCCGAGCTTCTGTCCGCCGCGACCGTAGTTGGCCTCGACGTCCGTGATCTCGCCGATGAAGCCGTTGCGCACGATCATTACGGCGGTGCGGAACTCGGGCCATGCGCGCTGCATGGAACCGGTCTGGAACACGCGACCGTACTTCTCCTGCGCGGCGATCACCTTGCGGGACTCGTCCACGTTGAAGGTCAGCGGCTTCTCGCAATAGACGTCCTTGCCGTGCTTCATCGCCTCGACGGCGATGTAGGCGTGCCAGTGGTCGGGGGTCGCGATGCAGACCATGTCGATGTTGGGGTCGTACACCACGTCGCGGAAATCGGCCACGGCCTTGCAGCATTCGGGAAGGCCGGCCTTCTTGTATGCGGCGTTGACCTTCTTTGCGCCGTCTTCGCGGCGGAGCTGGTTCACGTCGCACACGGCGACGATCTGGACTTTGTCCTTATGCGCGAGGAACTGTCCGCAGAGCGCGCCGCGCATCTGGATGCCCCATCCGATGAGGCCGACCGTGCGCTTTTCGCCGGGCTTCAGCTCGCGGAGGCCGAGGTCGGCCTTCGCCTTGCCGGCGAGCGCGGCCACGGCCGCGCTGCCGAAGAGGAAGTTTCTTCTGTTGAGGTTCATTTTTCTATTTCCCGTTTCTTATTCGTTTGATGACACGAGTGGTGGATTTTTGCCACAAAGATCACAAAGAACTCAAAGGCTTTATGCTCTTTGCGTTCTTTGTGGCTTAATGCCCTTCGCAGTTCAGCAGCGGCCCTTGGACTGGAGGAACTTGAAGGACTCGGTAATCGGCATAAGCGAGTCGAAGTGACGCTCGCACTCGACCACGTACCACTTCACGCCGTCCGCGTCGGTCGCCTTGAAGAGCGCGTCCCAGGCAACGCCCACTGCGCCCTCGCCCGGCTTGCCGAGGATGGCGTCGAACTTCTTCGAGCCCATGCCGTTCTCCTTCGCATGGAGCGTGGGGGAGCGGTGCGGGTACTTGACGTACTGGATGCACGGGTTGCAGCCGGCCGCAGTCGTCCAGCCGACGTCCTGCTCCATGCACACGCTCTCGGACGTGTTGGAGAAGAAGTAGTCCCAGTAGGTCTGACCGTTGGAGAGTTTCCGCTCGAACTCGCCCTTGTGGTTGTGGAGGCCGACCTTGCAGCCGAACTTGGCGGCGGTCTCTGCTGCCGTGTTGTAGTAGTCGACGAGCATCTTCATGAAGTCGTCGAGGTTCTCTTTCTTGCCGGGGAAGTTGCCGCCGCCGGGGCAGATTATGAGGTTGTTGCCGTAGGCGAGGTTGAACTCGCAGGTTGCCTTGACCTTCTCGGGGCTGAACTCGCCGCGGCCGACGTGCGTGCCGCACGCCACGAGACCGGCGTCGTCGAGCATCTTCTTGAGCGTCTTGGCGTCGTTGCCGTAGTAGCCCGCGAACTCCACGCCCTTGTAGCCGATCTTGGCCACGTCCTTGAGCGCCTGCGCGAGGCCCACCTTGTCTATGTACTTGCGGATAGAGTAGAGCTGCACGGCCACCTGCGTGGGCTTACCGCACCCACATCCGCATCCGCACCCGCACGAGCAGGCGCCAAAGCCCCGCGTCGCCGCCGCGGCACTCGCCGCGAACGCCGTCCCGAGGAACGCACGTCGATTCATCTGCATGTTGTCTTCTCCTGTTGGTTGATGAAAACTTTGCCGTATGGCGCAACCATTATACCACAACGGCGCGCCGCGCGCTAGTGGAACAAAAGAGGCCGCATGCGCTCCGTCAGGGCGACGGCCGCCGCATGGGGGACAGTCCCAGGCTCGGGGGCAGCAACGGGAATCTCCCCGCAGACGCGAAGCGTGAACGTGATAACGCGGTCGGCCACGTCCCACCAGGGCTGTCCCTTGGCGAGGACGGGCGGCTCGCACGCAATCGTCACGCACTGTATCGGCGCGCCCGCATGTAGCGCAATCTGCGCGGCCCCTCGGTAAAGTTTCCGCTGCGGCGCGTCCGCCGGCGTGCGCGTGCCCTCGGGGAAGATCACGAGGTTGACGCCGCTCGACAGGAGAGCCTGCGCCTCGTCGAGCATGCGCTGGAGGTTGTCGTTGACGAGAAAGGCCGCATTGACTACGCGCGAGTAGAAGAAGTTGCGACCTGCCGCGGCCTTTGCGACAGCCGTCGCATTCGGTAGATACGCGAGCAGAATCACCACGTCAATCAATGACGGGTGGCTGGCCACCACAACGCACCCACGCATCGACGTTAGGCGCTCGCGGTCTTCCGTCGACATCACCACGCGAAACAGACCCGTCATGCGCCCCACGCCAACGAACAGCTTGTAGCAGCCGCGCACGAGCGCACGCATCGCTCGCTTGGCCCCGAAGAGCATCAGCGGCGGGAAGAGGATGCATCCGAGCACAAGCCCGCCCACGCCGAAGGCGAGAAAGAAGAACAGCGCCAGCACGCTGCGCGGCAAACGTATCCAAAGTCGGCGCGGCGCGTCCATGTCGGCTCAGCCCCGCGTAAGCGTGAACGATGCAGCCTCAAGCACGTCGGTGCGCCCGGAGAAAAACGCCTCCGCCGCATCAAATGTGACGGGCGGACACTCCACCGCGCGGAACTCCGCACGACACGGCCCGCCGGGCTCAAGCCGCACCGCAAGCGCGCACGCGCCCTGCAATGGACCGAACTCAGGCGCGTAGAACTCAGGCGTCGCCTCCTCCGCAAACACGAACACTACCGCCCCCTGGTAGGGCCCGCTCGCCGAGCGAGCCGCCGCCCCCTGCACGAGCGCCTCCAGGATCCCCGCCTCCAGCGACCGCTCGCGCGCGGCGATAGCCGTGTAGGGGGCATGGTTGTGCGTGAGCAGGGAGAAGGCTCCCGGCGCGGCATTGTGCACGGACGCGGAAAAACCGGCCGGCGACATCTCGCGGTCCGCATGGAACTGCTTCATCAGTTTCAGGGTTACGCCGATCTCGCCCCAGCGCGAGGCGAACACGACCGGCACCTCCCCTTCCGTACGCACCTGCCACGCTACCGAAAGCGCGGCGCGCTCCACGCCCGTGAGCCTCCTCCGCTCCAACGGCGGAATGAACGACACATCTGGCTTGCCACTCAAATTCGGGGTGGCACTCAAATTTGGGGTGGCGGATGTCCCATCCGCAAATGCGGTGGCGGCCGTCCCGGCCGCCACCCCCGCCCTCCACACGGCATACCTCGCGACTGCAAAATCCATCCCGTTACTTCACGAGCGCGTCCGCGAGCGCGGCGATCTGCGCGCGCGAAGCCTCGTTCAAGGCGCTGCGGATCGTCACCACAGGCTCGACGAAGGTGATGCCCTTAGAATTCGCGAACAGCCCCTTGATCGTCTTCGCGGCCGCGGGCGCCCACGTGCCGTTTTCGATGAGGGCCACCTTGCGGTTCTGGTAGTTGCGCTCGACGAGGTGTTCCACGAACGTGCGCATGAATGGGAAGCAGTCGTTGTTGTAGGTGGTCGTGGCCAGTACAAGCGTGCCGTAGCGGAACGCATCCTCGACCGTCTCTGGCATGTCGTCGCGCGCAAGGTCGGCGATGGCCACCTTAGGGCAGCCGCGCTTCATGAGTTCGTCACGCAGAAGGAACGCAGCCTCCTTCGTGTGGCCGTACACGCGCGTGTAGGCGATGCACAGGCCGGGGGACTCCACGCCGTAGGAGCTCCAGGTGTCGTACTGCTTCACGGCGTGCGCGACCTCCTCGCCCTTCAGGACAGGGCCATGGAGCGGGCACACCGTCTGGATGTCGAGCCCGGCAGCCTTCTTCAGGAGAGCCTGGACCTGCGGACCGTACTTACCGACGATGCCGAAGTAGTAACGGCGCGCTTCGCAATCCCAGCCCTCGGGATCCTCCACGTCGTTCGCGCCGAACTTTCCGAAGCCATCCGCGCTAAAGAGCACCTTGTCGGTCGAATCGTACGTGACGATCACTTCGGGCCAGTGGACCATCGGGGCGGACACGAACTGGAGCTTGTGCTTGCCGAGGTCGAGCACATCGCCTTCCTTCACAACCTGACGCGCGGGCGCCACGAAGGGGCCGAAGAACTGCTCCATGATCTTGAACGCCTGCGCTGAGGCGACGACCTTCGCAGACGGATATTTCGCGAGGAAACGGTCGATGTTCGCCGAGTGGTCAGGTTCCATGTGCTGCACCACGAGGTAGTCGGGCTTGCGGCCGGCGAGCGCCGCGTCGAGGTTGGCAAGCCAGGTGCTGCCGAAGTTCTGGTCCACGGTGTCCATCACCGCCACCTTGGCGTCCAGCACCACGTAGCTGTTGTAGGCCATGCCGCGCGGTACCACGTACTGTCCCTCGAACAGGTCGAGGTCATGGTCGTCTACGCCGATATACTTTATGTCGTTGCTGATTGTCATTTCGCTATTAGCTCCTTTTTGAGACGGAGAAGATTATACCAAAAAAACGGTGCTGCGTGCAGTCTCGCCCGTCAGGTCGTGTAGTCGGCGTTGATGTGCACGTAGTCGAGCGAGAAGTCGCACGTGTAGATCGTGGAGGAGAAGTCGCCGAGGTGCAGGTCCACCGTCACCTTCAGCTCCGGCCCCTCCATTTCATGGGCGAGCTTCGCGAGCTGGGCGGCGTCCGCCACCTTCCCCTTTCGGTACGCCCAGGTCTTCCCGTAGAACACCTCGGCGGCACGATCGTCCACAACCGCCCCGGAATAGCCCACTGCCGCCAGCACGCGGCCCCAGTTGGGATCCTTGCCGAACCAGCTTGTCTTGGCGAGCGGCGACTTCGCGACGGCGCGTGCGGCACGGTCGGCGTCCCGCTGCGTCTTCGCGTGGCACACCGTCACCTCCACGTACTTCGTGGCACCCTCGCCGTCCGCCGCCATCTGCCGCGCGAGCGATACGCCCACCGCAGTGAGCGCCTCAAGAAAGGCATCGTAGTCGGGGCCGGCCTTGGCGATCGTCGCGTTCCCCGCCGCGCCGGAGGCGAGCAGGAACACGCTGTCGTTCGTCGACTCGTCGCCGTCCACCACCACGTGGTTGAAGCTCACGGCGATGGCCTGACGCAGGGCACGACGGAGCATCGCGGGCGTGATCGCGGCGTCGGTCGTAATGAAACCGAGCATCGTGGCCATGTTCGGCTCAATCATGCCCGAACCTTTGCACATGCCGCCAACCGTCACGGTGCGCCCGCCGATTTTCACCTGCACAGCGGCCTGCTTCGGTTTCGTGTCGGTGGTCATCACGGCCTTCTCGGCGGCAAGCCCCGCCTCGGGCGTCGCGGCGAGCTGCGCCGCCGCGTCCTTCATACCGGCGATGAGACGATCCACGGGCATGCGGTGCCCGATGACGCCTGTAGATGCAACAAGCACGAGCTTCGGGTCGATGCCGAGTGCCTTTGCCGTTTCTTCGGCGCTCCGCTTCGCGTCCGCAAGACCCGGCGCGCCCGTGCAGGCGTTCGCGCAGCCACTGTTGGCAAGGATGGCCTGAATGCGGCCGCCCTTCACGACTTCACGGTCGTACAGCACCGGCGCGGCCGCAACGGCGTTAGTCGTGAACACGGCTGCCGCCGCGCAGGGGGCGTCGGCCACCACGAGCGCCACGTCGTTGCGTCCCTTGTATTTGATCGCCGCCGGCACGCCGGCCGCGCGGAATCCCTTCGCGGCGCACACGCCGCCTTCGATTGTCTTGACCTTCATGGACTTCTTCACTTTCCATTCTCCATTTTACATTTGCCATTTGCCTCGGTTGCGGCGTAGGCGCGCATCTCGAAAGGTCCAAGTGCAAGGTCGAGCGTCTCTGCGCCGAAGAGACCGCCCACGCGCGCGTCCTTCGCGAGGTCGCGCGTGCGGGCTGGTACCTCCAGCTTCACGCGCGCGGGAGTCGCGCCGGTGTTGACCACGTAGAACCAGCTCATGCCCTCATACGTCGCCTGGCGCAGACGCACACCGTCAGTCCTTGTCTTGCCCTCGTCGCCGAACACGACCGCCGGCAGCGTGCGGAAAGCCTGGATGAACGAGGTGCGCGTGCCTAACCGCGCCGCGCGGCCGAATTCGCCGCGTGCGGCAAGCGCCATCGCGTCTTCCGTGCGAAGCGGGTTCGTGAGTTCGGCAAGGTCTGCGTCATCGACCACCCAAAGGGCGCGTTCGGCAAGCGCCTCTTTCATGCGCACACGCTCCTTGGCGTCGAGCATGTCCTTGCGCGCCACCCGGATGCAGATTCCGCCGAACGACTTGTGCCGCATACCGACGTCTGCAAGTCTGTCGATGCGCCGGTGGAGTTCGTGTCGTGCGGTACGCGAGGATGCGGCGTCGGCGCCGAGTTCCAGCATTGGGAACACCTTGAGACCCTCCACGTCGAACCGGGCGTACCAGGCACCGAGGTGGTCCGGCGCGCCGTCCCAGTCCGCAGGACACGCCAGCGCGTTTTCGCCAACGGCCTTCATGTCCGCCACCGTGCGGTCGACAAGATCCGCAAGGTCGTCGACGCGCTCCGGATATGCGGCGCAAAGACGAGCCACGATGCGGCGCGGCGTCCGTTGCCGTTCCGGCTCTTGCGAGAATTCCTTGCGCCGGAGATCGCTCCAGAAGCGCACTGGGCCGCTCGGGGTCTCCGGGTCGGGCGGCTCGTGGATCTCTACTGGCGGAAGCGTACTCGCGTAGCGATTCTCGCGCGGGAACACGCGCACGGACACGTCGCCACGGAACCGAGTGCCGTCCGTCGCCCGAAGCCGATACGCGCCTGCGGCGAGGTTCACCTTCAGACGCTTCGCGCGCCCGGCGACGGGGTTTTTCCACGACAGCACGACCGCGCCGGATGCATCGCACAGACACCAGTGAAAACCAGAGAGGTCGTCGCCATCCGGGCTCTTCGCCTTCGCCTCGACCGTGAACGACTCTCCGGCCACGCCCCACAGGCCGGTCGCGTGGATTTCAACCCCCTGCTCGCGGAGGTTGTTCGCATTCGCCGCAACGGCAAGTCCGGCGGCAAGAAAAATGGCAACAAATTTTGGCATGCGTCCATTATACCAAAATCAGGCTGAGTTTACACCACCAGACATATTTGGTATCATCTTCGCCATGAAAAGAACCGTTCTCGCCATTCTGATTATGCCCTGCCTCGCCTTCGCGGCGCCGCAGGCAAACTCCGCCATTGATTTGGAGCTCCTGGACTCGCTCCTGCGCGTGAAAAGCGTCTCCCGCGACAAACAGAACCTGCGCAAGGCCGTCGACGTGCTGAAGACGTGGCTAGAGGCGCGCGACGTCTGCTGCGCCGTAGAGACCAATGAAAAGGGAATGGTCGCGCTGTACGCCTCCACCACGCCGGGAAAGACGCACGACTACGTGTTCGTGTCGCACGTCGACGTGGTGCCGGCGGACGACGCGATGTTCATCCCGCGCACGGAGGGCGACTGGGTGTACGCACGCGGCGCGTGCGACACGAAGGGCAACGTCGCCGTCATCGCGCAGGTGCTCGCAAACCTCGTCGGGAAGGCGTCCGTCGGCGCGATGATCGCGACTGACGAGGAAGGCGGCAAGATCGGAACGCCGACGCCGAAGATGATGATCGACCGTGGGTACGTGCCAAAGAAGATGGTGCTCGTGGGCGACTCGGCGGGGGAGGAACCGGGACAGCTCTTCGTCGGCGAAAAGGGACACGCCATCATACGGCTCGTGGCGCACGGCAGGGGCGGACACTCCTCGCGCCCGTGGGCACTCGACAACCCGATCTCAAAACTGTGCGAAGGATACGCCGTGTTCAAATCGGTGTGGGAGGCCGAGGCTCCCGGCACCGGCACCTGGCGCACCATTGCCTCGCCCACCATCCTCACGGGCGGCGAAACATCGAACGTCGTTCCGGACGACGCCTCCATGACGCTCTCGTGTAGATTCACCTCCATGGGCGACTACCGTCTCATCTGCGACTGCCTGCGGCGCACGACCGGCTGCGAGGTGCAGGCGCCGAAGAAGCCCCACCGCCTTCCCGTGACAAACCGCGAGGACGACCCGGAAATCGCCGCCCTCTACAACTCCCTCCGTACCACCATCCCCAACCTGCGCCTCGGACGCATGAGCGCCGCAACCGACGCGACATACTACGTCCACCTCGGCCTGCCGATCGTGATCTTCACGGCAGACGGATGCGAGCCGCACGCATCGAGGGAGCGCGGTTCGATCTCGTCGATGAACCTCTACGCAGAAGCCCTAACGCGCCATCTGGCGACGCTGCTTTCCATCCGGTGACGGATGTCGCTCCACTTGTAGTACGGACCCGAAACCGGATTAACGCCACGCACGCGCATCTCGCGCTCGTTCCAGAGGAACTTGACAAGAACTTCGCCCTTGGCGTTCCGGTAGAGGATCATCTGGAAGTTGGCCGCCATCGGGAGCCACTTCCAGGAAGGGCAGGCGGACGGCGCGTCTGCCGCCTTCACGCGGTCTCCCGGACCCTCAACCCCCATAAACCCAGCGAGCGGCCACAGCCCGGAGTCGTGACCGAAACGCAAATCCGCCGCCACGCGGTCGTCGGCGATCGCGGCCTCGGCGCGCGCGACTATGTCGCGACCCAGCTTGGCCTCGCTTGCGGAGACGAACTCGCCGAACTCCTCGGAGTTCCCCATCACCAAGTAGTGCCGTGCCGACATGACGCGCGAAAGTGCTTCAATCTCGCCCGCCTCCAAGTAACGGTAGATGTCGAGTCCGCCCAGCTCGCAGCGGCAGCACTGGCAGATTGACGCGCATTCAAACAGCGCCTGCGCGAACTTGATCGGCTTCTTGGGCGGGTTACCCGCCGTGAAGATACGCTCAACGATCGGCTTGGGATCAATCCCGTCTTTTGCAAACGACTCTGCGATTTTCTCCGAGCGTGTGCCGATGTCCGGCTTGCCCATCCGCGCCCAATGCAGCGGGTTGATGACCTTGTGGTGCCGCTCGCCCGTCGCGAAGTCGAACTCCAGTTGCGGCGCGGCGTCCTTCAGCGCCATCGTGAAATTCGCCTGGCTGATCAGAACGCGCGGGCTCACGGAGCTGCGGCAGTGGACGCGGCGGCGACGCGCAAACACATCCGGAAACCTCTCCGCCATGCGATGGGCGAGCCGCTGATGCTCCCAAGCGCCGCGTTCGGTGAGCTGTCCATTCATCTCGTCGTGTACGGCGGCGATCTTCCGCATGTCGGCGAGAAGCGAACGCCCCATCTCGGTGAGGGCATTGCGCTTGTTCGCCTTCTCAAGCGCGGACATCACGTCCGACACCGCGCTGCCGGTGAGATTCCGCGATCCGTGCCGCCCGTAGTGGCTGATGTAGAACGGCTTGAATCCGTCCGGCGGCGGCGTATCAGCAATCGGCTCAAACTCGTAGGAGTGGTAAACGGACGCCGTGCGCTCGTAAGGACGCAGCGCAACCAAGTCCTCCGGCATTTCGCCGCGCCAGTCTGCCCCGGCCGAACACGCGAGCGCCAGCGCGGCAACCGCAGAAATCCAGTTTTTCATCTTCATTGTACTCATTTGGCTGGAAAAAGGTCTAACTTCCGCCCGTCCACCGCGCGGACGTCGATGCCCTGTTTGACGGCGAGCGCGGCCGCGGCGCCAGCACCTATGCCAGTAGCCATGGCGGGACCCATCACGCGGCAGCTGGCAAGAGCCTCGTGCGAGGCAGAGAGACAGCGTCCGCAGAAGAGTAGACCGTCAACCTTCTTCGGCACGAGCGCACCGTATGGGATGTCGTACGGCTTCACGCGGCGCGCGCCGCCGGTGATGGCCTTGTCGTGTCCGTCAGCCTGACCCGCACCGGCTGGGTTGTGGATGTCGATTACGAACGAGCACCGGCGCGCGACCGCGTCCTCGCACTTGCGTCCTGAAAGGACATCCTCCGTAGTGAGTCGGTCCACTCCCTCGAAACGGCGCGTCTCGCGTACGCCTACGACCGCCGGCATTTCGGCGATATGGGCGTTCGCGTAGCCGGGAAGGTGTCGGCGCATGACATCGACAATCTGCGCGGCCTGCTTGCGCGTGGCGATCTCGGCCTTAGTGAGGTCTGCGGAGCGCGAACCGAAGAGTCCGTTCACCTGCGTTGCGTTCACCACGTTCAGGTCCCTGGAGGGGCCGGCATAGAGACGGATCACGCCGACCTCGGGAGGCAACTTGCCTGCCTTGATCTCGTCCTGCACGATGTCCTCCCACTTGCGCCCGTTGACGATGCAGTGCTTGCTGCGGGCGTGCTCCTCGGAAACGCAGATAAAGCGCTTAGCGGGATCGAATCCGCCAACGGTGAACATGATGCTCATGGGCTGGACGAGACCGTCGCCCGCGCGCCCTTCCTCATAAGGCACGCCTGCGGCGGCGGCGACGATTCCGTTGCCGGTCGCGTCGATCACCACCTTGGCCTTGAACGTGCGTTCGCCCTCGACGCAGTGGACGCGCACACCCGTCACGCGGTTCCCCTCCATTATCGGGCCCAGCACATCCGCATGTAGCATGACATCGGCCCCCGCCTCCTTCAACAGTTCGTAGGCGCGGACGTCCGCCATGTGGAAATCGACGCTGTGCCCGAAGCCGACCTTCTTGGCGATTTCCTTGGCGATGGGGCTGTATGTCGCCATTGAAAAGGGGCTCACCATCGCCGAGACCGCCATGCCGCCAAGACGGCCGCTCTTCTCCAGGACGAGCGTCTTCGCGCCGCGCTTCGCGGCCGTGTAGCCCGCGCCGATGCCGGCCGGCCCGCCGCCCGCCACGATCACGTCGTAGGTCGCGGTCACACCCCCGCCCGCCACCGCCTGTGCCACCATTGCCACAGCCGCGCAAAACACGGCACACGCGAATTTACGTCCCCGCCGATTCGACCGGGATGCTGTCATTACTGTTTTTTTCATAACGATCTCCTTATGTGACTTCGTTTCAAATCTTCTTACGGCTCCGGACCGTAGTCATTGTCGCCTCTGGTGCCGCCAATCAAACCGATTATAATCGCGACGAGCCAGCCTATGGGTTGGATGCAGCAAAGCCACCACCACCACCCGCTTCGATTAAAATCGTGGAGACGGCGAACCGCGTTCGATATGGATGGCCATACTAAGGCGAGGCCCCAAAGAACTATCAAGGCTTCGTTCCCGCCAGAAAAAAGAGCGACACAAAATACCGTCACGAAGGCGAAACATATAAAACGCCAGTACTGCGCGCGGTTCTTGCGTCCACGGAACGTGAAATACTGCCAGAGGCCGGACGGCGGCGGATCCGGCTGCGTAACGGAACTCCGAGATTGTCCGCCGCGTCGCGGTGGCGGCGGCGGTACCGTGGCATCTAAGCCGTACCGTATCCAGTCCATTATGGCTCGGAGCGGCGTCGGCTGGAAGTCCGGCGCCGGCACCATGTTGCCGTTGTCATCAAGCACCGTCTTGTCAACGGCGCTGACGGCGAGGATGTCCAGCCAGTCATAGTTGTTTGCGACATGCGGCAGATATCTCGCAAGGACGCCTTTCGCGCCGCCACAAGAACGGATTGTATCCGCGTAGCTGTCCGCCTGCGAGAGCACGATCGCTGCACGAGGCACCCTGCGCCCGTCCTGGCCGTCGAGGGCGTAGGACAGGATTGCGTTCGTGATCCACATCGCCTCCTGCACGCGCGAATCGTACTCGCCCCGCACGATGATGTCACGCAGGTTTATTAGCACGATAAGATCGTCTGCGTTTCGGACATAGTTCTTCAGGGAATCTACCTCGTCCTCGAGGCTGGTGGGCACGGCACCCTGCCGGACGAATGCGCAGCGATACACCTCCCCCGCGAAGTCTAGGCACGACACCTCGCACACGTCTGCCGGGCGCTGCCCATCCCCACGGCGCTGGCGCAGCGTCCAGTCCAGCCCCTGCAACACGTCCTCCGGCGTCGCCATCGGCCATTTGCCCCTGCGCATGCGGGAGATCTTCCCAGACACGTATGAAGCGGTCTGGAAGTTCTTGGGGGCAAGGAAGTACCCTCTCTCGTCCGCACGTGCGTAAAGTTCCCCGAGCCCGGCCAGCATCACCGTCTTGCCCGAGCCCTCAACGCCAACTATCGCTACTTTTTTCATTCTTCACCCCTAGCTATTTTGAGCAGTCCCTCAAACAAGGGAACAGCCTTGTCAGACTTTAACAAGTCACATCCTGATGTTTTGATCCCAATGAAAGGTGGTTCACATATTTGGACAACAGACGAATCTGGCTTTGTGACTTTACCTTTTTGCGCAAAGTCCGACCACGAGACAAAGCGACACCCTTCACCTGGCATCACGGCTTTAAGGATATACATTCCATCCCAGCTAAACACCACTCCTGACCCCCACCCATAACAGTCTAGCAAGGCTATGACCTTATCCGTCAGGATTTCGCTTTCCAATTCTTCCCATGCAACGCTTTTCAAGCTTCCCAACTCGTCATGAAAATCCTCTGTCGACGGAATATAAAAGTCATCCCATGCATACTCTCTCGCCTTCTGAAAAAGAAACTGCGATACCTCAAGACGTATCCGAGCTTCCTTTGCATCGTGATGCGATTGCTGCTCAGCCTTACGATACCACTTTGCAGACTCTTCGTAGTTCTGCGCGACACCCATACCATTCTCGTACATCCTTCCCAAGGCATATTGCGCGGCAGCTTTTCCCCTCTCCGCCGATCTGCGATACCACATTACAGCCTCTTCGTAGTTCTGCGCGACACCCATACCATTCTCGTACATCCTTCCCAAGGCATATTGCGCGGCAACATTTCCTTTATCGGCCGATCTGCGATACCACTTTACAGCCTCTTTGTAATCCTTATCTTTCCAGTACTGGCATCCACGTTCATAACTCTTTTGGGGATCTCGCTTGACAAGCTCCAAAACCTTCTTCGAATAAATCGCCGCCCCAGAATATATTGCCACTCCGATCAACACGTATCCAACCATCTTCCTGACCACCTTACGCCACGAAAACAAAGTCCAATAACTCATAAAAATCCCGACCGTCCCCAGCAACATCAAGAAAGACCATAAACAATCTGCAACGGACACTCCGAAATGTGACATGTCATGCTGATTGGCGAAACGGAGTCCCAAGAGAAGCGCTCCCACGCCAAGACTTCCCAAGGCAAGAAACCGAGTCACGTCTCTGACAAGATCCGGATAAGCCGGTACAATCCATTTCACCAGCGCTTTCAATCCGTCCAATTGAAAATCTGATGAAGGGACAACATTCCCCTGCGCGTCGAGGACAGTTTTGCTCACGACGCTAACTGCTATGACATCAAGGAATCCATAACATGAGGCGACATTCGGCAAATACTTGTCCAGCACCCCTTTGGGACCGCCGTACAAACGAATCGTCTCTGCGTAACTGTCCGCTTGCGAGAGTACGATCACCGCGCGTGTCGCGGCCTTTTTGCCCCCTTCGCCAAGGGCTGTGTCAAGAATCGACTTCGTAATCCACGTGGACTCCTGCACGCGCCCATCTCCGTAGCTGTTCGTAATCACGTCGCGCAGGTTGACGAGGACCATCAAGACGTCTGCTCTCTTTACATAACCTTTCAGCGATTCGACGCTCGCAGCAATTTCCCTTCTCGGAAATCCTTCTTTATCACCAAACGCCGCACGATAGACCTCACCTGGAAAATCAAGAAACGAAACCTCGCAAAAATCCTGTGGTCGGCGATCTGGATCCGTCTGCCTTCGCAAAACCCAGTTCAACCCCTGCATGACGTCATCGGGAGTCGCCAAGGGCCATATTCCCCTTCGCATCCTGGCGATCTTCGATGACACATAAGAAGCGGTCTCCCTGTTCTTCGGCTCAAGGAAAAATCCGTTCTCGTCCGGTCGTGCGTAAAGTTCCCCCAGTCCGGCAAGCATCACCGTCTTGCCGGAACCTTCAACGCCAACTATTGCTACTTTTTTCATTTCGCCAACTCCACTCGCTTGCCGCTGAAGCCGATGCCGTACTTCAGCACTGCGATGCCCGCCGCCTCCATCTCGGCCGCATAGCGCTTCTCGTCGATCTGCTTGCGAGCCTGTTTCGCGGCAGCGGTAAGCAAGGTATCGATGCGCTTCTGCGAGGCTCGGGCGGGGATCTTCGGCGACTTCAGCTCGAGGACCACGCCCGGCAGCGTCACGCCCGGACGCGGCTTCATCAGGATGTCGGGGCGCCCGTCACCCTCCTCGCGGTTCGACGTAATCTCGTAACTCTCGATCAAAGCCGCCAGGAGCCCCAGCAACAACCCGTGGAAGAAATCCTCCTTCGCCGTGTCGAAGTAGCTGGCAGACACGGAGAGAAAATCCTCGAGCGACTTGCGGAAGCGCGCTGCGTCGCCGGACGAGAGGGCGCGCGTGAGCCGTCCCACGAACTGCCCCGAAGGCTGCCGCTTCATGCGGGCAAGGATGTCATCACGGAACACGCGCCTCAGCTCACGGTTCGGGAACGCGATGGTCGCAGTTCCATTCGAATCCGGGCCGGAAGTGACCTTCAAATAGCCCGTGTGGACTAGCAGCGACCAGAGGATTTCCTCGTTGTCCTGGATGAGCCCGTATGGGCCGAGGTCGGGCGAGAGGGTCACTTCCCCTTCTTTTTTCTCGAAGAGGTTCGAGACTGTGTCGTGCATTTCGGGAGAGAGCCGCGACAGCAAGTCCGAGACGATGTCATTGCTGCTGGTGTCAAGCCAGTACGCCTTCGGCTCGAAATCGCGGCGGGCGTAGTTGAGGACCGACCACGGGTTGTAGATTTCGGAAGGTCCGAAGCGGTAGCCGTCGTACCAGTCCTTCGCCTCGGCGATCTTGTCCGGATGTCCGCACGCGGAAAGTAGGTCTATGACCTCGTCTTCGGTAAAGCCGAAGCAGTCCGAGTAATCGTTGTCGAACACGGACCAGACCTCCGGGTTGTTGAGACCGGAGAGGACGCCCTCCTTCGCAACGCGCAGTATCCCGGTGAGCACGCCGAGGCGGCAGTGCTTGCCGTCCTTCATCGCGCCGGAGAGAAAGTTGCGGAAGAACTGGAGCGCCTCCTCGCCGAACCCGTGCGTCGCCGCGTAGTTGATCGGCGAGTCGTATTCGTCGATCAGGATGACGGGGCGCTCTCCATAGTGGGCATGGAGCGCGGCGGCCAAAATACCCAAAGAACGCATAAGCGTCGATGTAGTAGCACTTTTCTTCTGTAGATCATTGAAATCGCAACGCCATTTCTCTGGGCATGTCTCATCGCCAAACGCCATCCTGTGCCTAAGAAATTCCTCTGCGATGACATCAGCAATCAAGCCTACCGTCCCTTTCCAGGTCTCACTCTTCGCGTCCTTGAACGTGATGAATATCACGGGGTATTTCCCCTGCTCGGCGCGGTGTTCGGGATCCTGCCACACCTTCGTACCCTCAAAGAGGTGCGCGTTGCTCTCGTCCGTCTTCTCAAAGAAGGACTGGAGCATGTTCATCGCGAACGTCTTGCCGAAGCGGCGCGGACGCGTGAAAACGGCGACCGTGGACTTCTTGTCGAGAAGCCCCGATATGAGCTGCGTCTTGTCGGCGGACCAGTACCCGGCCTTGACTGCGGCCCAGTCGCTGTTGCCAACAGGGAGCGACGGAAGCTTTGCCCCGCTTTGGACGTTCGTTTTTTGCATGACGGTATTCTACCAAATCGCCCCGCACCGCGCAACAGCGAACGCGCACATGGGCGCACATGGAACGCATGCTCATCACCCTCGCGGGGCTGCGGAACAACATAGACGGAATCCGATATTATTGTCGCTGTCGCAAGAAGCAAGTCTATCACGGTTCGCAGAACGGCAGTTCTGTGCGAGGTTGTACCAACTGCCTCCGCGCAGGACGCGATCCTCGCCCGACGCAGGTCCTGTAGGATCAATCGCATCACGCGAATACCGGTTCGATTGTAGATCTTTCCGCGACGGATAATCGCCATAATAGTCGCAGCACCATTCCCAAATGTTTCCGTGCATGTCATAGAGTCCCCATGGATTTGCAGGGTATTGCCCAACAAGCGATAGCCCCTTGACATACGGTCCCTTGACTTCCGTCCCAAGTGGGTAATTCCCATCACAGTTCGCCTTGTTGCCGTTGAGCACGTCTCCCCAGAAATATGCGGTCTTAGTGCCGGCCCGGCACGCATATTCCCATTCCGCCTCAGTTGGCAGCCGCGCACCGCAGTTCAGTTGTGCATTTACCTTCTGTATGAATTCCTGGCAGTTGTCCCATGAAACATTTCCAACCGGCATAGCGTCATTACCAGTAAACTCCGCGAGTGTGTTCTCTTGTACTGCGGTTTTACCATTGTTACCCGCGAATATTGACTGGAGAACAGCGCCAAGACGCAGACGAACCCTCCCCCTCCATGTTTTGTCAGCAGCTTCTTGTTGGGCAAGGGCTTGGGCAACGGCGGCACGTAACGTTCTTCTCAAACTTCTTATAAGACATGTACCATTTTTCAAACCAGTCCTCCAATCACCATTACCGTCAATATGCACGAGAGATGCTTTCATTAGTTGAGCGTCGACGTTTTTGGCTTTTCTGCATTTCGACATTACGCCGCCAGAAGTTCGCCCAATCCATAAACCTAATTGACGGGGATTGGACACCGCCAAAGTGTAATCACCCGTAAACAACGAGGAATAATTCCCCATCACGCTCTTCCACTGCGCCTGTGTGACGGGATACTTGCCAAGCCAAAAACCTTCGGTCAAGGTGACGCGATGCAGAATTTCATCATCACACCGTCCTTCTTCCGTATCGGGGCTGCCCATCATGAACTCGCCCGGAGGACACCAGATCATCTCCATCTCCGCACCGCCCGGCAAGGTAATCATGTTCCTTTTTTATCCCCCACGACGGTTACATCGCCACCGCCGTCTGGCACATCACACATACCAACCTTTTCGCCACGTATCCATTTCAGAATCGGCAACAACCCCTGCGTGGTGAAATCTTTCGCGGGCACCACGTTTCCGTCGTCGTCGAGATCGGTCTTGTCCACTGCATTCGCCGCAAAAACATCCAACCATCCATACTCGTTCGCAACATGCGGCAGATATTTCTCCAACACGCCGCGAGCGCTGCCACACTCCTTGATTGTCTCCGCGTAGCTGTCCGCTTGCGAGAGCACGATCGCGGCGCGCGGCGCGGCGCGCGGCGCAGCGTCCGCCGCCCCGTTGCCAAGCACCGTATCGAGGATCGACTTCGTGATCCACATCGCCTCCTGCACGCGCTTGTCGCGAAGTCCGTTCGTGATCACGTCGCGCAGGTTGATGAGCACGATCAGCTCGTCCGCCCCGCACACATACTGCTTCAGTTCTTCAGCCTGTTCTTTGAGCGAGGCGTCGCTAGCGCCGGAGATGCCATAAGCCGTGCGATACACCTCGCCCGCGAAATCAAGGAACGAGACTTCGCAGACCTTCTCCGGTGGCTTGCGCGCGCCGGGTTCACGACGCTTCAGCGTCCAGTCGAGACCCTGCATCTCGTCGCCCGCCGTCGCCGAGGGCCATTCGCCCTTGCGCATGCGCTCGATCTTCTCGGCCACATACGCCGCCGTCCCGAAGTTCTTCGGCGCGAGGAAATATCCATCATCGTCCGGATAGGTGTACAAATCGCCCAGCCCGGCAAGCATCACCGTCTTGCCGGAACCCTCGACGCCAACTATTGCTACTTTTTTCATTTTTTTCTTATCTCAATCCCGCCACCGATCGCGCCCCCCAAGAACAACACACTCATCCAATTGCCGGCGACCCCAGCCTTGCCGATAAGCACCAAGAACACAATGCAGCTTAGCCACGTAACGAGATCCTGTCTCATATTCTTGTCTTCGCGTGCGCTTGCCAACAGACCCAAGAGCAAGCCGAGGAAGATTGCGACGCCCCAGTGTCCACTTGCAAGGCAGGCGATGGCCGAGCCGAGTGCGGTAATCAAGGTCAGCACGAACACAAACACATTGACCTTCTTATGTACGACCGGCTTGGGTTTGGACGAGACGTTTTCCCTGATCTGCTTTCCCTGCTGCACCGGTTGCCGAGGTGCTGGAACACGCGGCGGCACTGGACTACGCGGCGTTTCGCCCTGCACGATACCTTCCTTTATCCAATCCATAATCGCGCTTAGCTGCGTCGGCTGGAAATCAGGCGCCGGCACAACGTTGCCATCGCCGTCCAGCACGGTCTTGTCCACCGCGCTGGCCGCGAACACGTCCAGCCAATCATATGAAGCCGAAAGGGTGGGAAGGTATTTTGCAAGCGCTCCCCTGGGACCTCCACATTTACTTATCTCGGCCGCATAACGGTCGGCCTGTGAAAGCACGATTGCCGCCCTGGGCGGAACCCTTCCCGCACGCGGCTTCAGCGCTTCGTCCAGAAGACCGTTAGTCACCCAGAGCGCCTCCATCACCCGCCGGTCGGCAGCTCCCTTGTAAATGACGTCGCGGAGATTTACGAGCACGATGAGAACGTCGGCTCGCGCAACGTACTCCCACAACTTCTCGATCTGCTCCGGATCTTCATAACGTGCGGCAGCTGCCTGGTCTACAAAAGCACGGCGATAAATTTCGCCCGCAAAATCAAGGCAGGAGAGCTCGCAAATCTCAGTCGGAGGCGCACCGACGTCCGACTTCCGCTTAAGCGTCCAGTCAAGTCCATGCATTGCGTCTTCGGCAGTG
>CADCOC010000038.1:0-2302 GCA_902802945.1 uncultured bacterium
CTGCGTGAAACATTATTTTTCATGTCGCAAGTATAGCACATCGGGATGAGCAGTGGAAGCGCAAATTGGACGCACGGGCCGCGCGCCGATTTGGTATACCCCAAGTTTGCCAGTTTGTTCTGCCCCAAGACCCCTCCAGACCCCGTGTTTACGGGCTTTTTCGCATGTCTGCGCCATAATTTTTATGTGACAACAACTCCAGCGCCTACGCCGGTCAGAACGGCGACACGGACGACTTCAGCGCGGTCAGCCCTCCTTTCGTGTAGGCCTGGGGCGTGATTTCGACGCCGAACGCCTTGAGGATGGCCTCGATGTCCCCGCCCGTGGCGTCCAGCATCAGGTAGTGTTCCCCGTCTGGAAGTTCGCAGGCCTTCCATTCCCTGAGCGCCCTTGCTATCCGGGCGCCGGGGATGCCGTAGCTCCACTTCACGTCTTTTCCCGCGCCTTCCGGTAGTGCGGCCTTGACCTTCCTCTGGATGAGCCGCATCATCGTGAGCGCGATGAAGCAGACGAGCAGGTGCGCCTTGATGTGTTCGCGCGTGCTGACGTAGACGGGCCTGGTCCGGAGCGTGCCCTTCATCTCGCGGAACTGGTCTTCGATCTGCGTGAGCCCGTGGTATTTCTCGATTATCTCGGACGACGGCATCCCCGTCTCGGACGAGACGATCTGGTAGTAGCCCATGAGGTCCTTGAACGCATCCAGCTTATCGTCGTCTATCATCGCCCGCAGCTTCGTCCCGTCCAGCTCCTCGCCGGTCTCGGTGTTGACGACCTGTTTCTTCAGGAACTTCCGGAGGCTCCTGTAGTTCGCCCTCGTCACCCGGAACCCGTTCGGGTCCTTCCTGAGCTCCTCGACGAACTCGAGGAACGACCTGTTCTCGTGGCGCTGCCGCTCGTAGAAGGCCCGACTCCAGTAGACGACAACCTTCTCCCTGTATTTCCGCTGTTCCCCGTTCTCGTCAAGGACCGGATTCCCGTTGCCGTCAACCGCCTTGCGCGTGACGGTCCGGGACTTGTACTTCAGGTCCTTGCCGACGCTCTCCCAGTCCTTCGGCCCCGTCGCCCACTTCCGGTCCGCCGCCGTGCTCTTGAGGAGGCTCTTGGCCACGATGTAGCCGTTGCCGCCGTCTATCACCTTCTGCATGTTTGTTCCGCTGTACATGCCGCGGTCCGCGACCAAGATGAAGCGCCCCATGTCGAAATTGTCGACGGTCTTGCGCATCGCGTCCTTCAGCGTCTGCGCGTCCAGCGTGTTGCCCGGGAACTCCTCGATGGACAGGGGGATGCCCTGGTCGTCGAGGAAAAGCCCCGTCTGGACGATGGGCTGGGGCCTGTTCTCCTTGCTGACGCCGCGCTGCCGCAGCCCCTTGACCGTCTCGACCGTCTTCGTCCCGTCGTCCGCCACGCTCTCCACCTCCTCGTCGGGGTCGGCGTCCTCGACCTCGAAGAAGAAGTTTGTCACGTCGTAGAACACCGTGCCGGTCTTGCGCCCCGTCCCGCGCGTGATGCACGTGTTCATGCGCCGCAGGATCTGTCGCCGGCTCCTCTCGATGACCGTCAGCGCGTCGTAGACGTTGTCGCCGTTGCTGCTGGACACGACGGGGTCGAGCCACTTCTCGTTCCGGGCCATGGTCGCGCACTTCGACGCGGGGTCGAGGATCCTGCCGTACACGAGCAGCCGCACGATGCCCGCCAGGTCGTAGCGCAGCTTCGACGCATGCTTGACGCTCGCGAGGAGGGCGCCCAGCCCGAGCGCGTTGAACACCGGGTCGAGGATCGTCGCCGCCATGAACTTCGGCTTGCCAAGGCACTTCGGATCCCCGGCCTTGAACGTGACGGTGACCATCCTCGGCTGCGGCTCGCCCACGAACCGCTGGAGCGAGGGTATCAGCGGCTTCCCGTCCCGGAACGACTGCCTGAGCCGTCCGAGGTAGTCCGGCCTGCCGTCGTCGAACTTGGCCAGCGCGCCGATGCACAGCCGCACCTTCTTGCCCACGCGGCTCCTGCCGTTGGGCGCAACCATGCGCTTGCCCTCGACCAGCCTCAGGTAGTCGATTCCGTTGTTGTTGTACCTCTCAATGTGCATCGCCGCTCCTTTAGGCAATTAGGTGACATGGCGATAATTATATCATAGATGTCCGAGAGATGCAATAGGGTATTGGGTGATTTCTACTTTTCGGGGTTACTCAAGTGGCAAACTTGGGACTGCCGGCGCGCATGCGGGTTTTTGGCCCATTCCGGTCTCCATCCGGCGGCTCCGCTGCCGAGGAAGCGCACGCGGATGCCAGACTCCTTTGAAATG